>NZ_BAAHXB010000083.1:0-24455 GCF_054657215.1 Endothiovibrio diazotrophicus | reverse complement strand
GATCCCGGGAGTCATCGCCTACCCGAGGGTAATGCGGAAACCACCGTGGCTGCGGCAGTGACGGAAGCGGTGGAAGAGAAAGCCGGCGATGAAGCCGAGCACCAGCACGCCGCCGGCCCACGGGACCCAGGCGTGCCAGTCGGCAGTGGCATCCAGCCGGGGCACCAGCCTGCCGCTGAGGGCGGCGGAAGCGGCGTCGATGCGCGCCCGCAGGGCGGCGTTCTCCGCGCGCACCCGCTCCAGTTCCCGCTCCAGCGCCGGCACCGGATTCTCCACCCCGGCCACCCCCGCGCCGGCCAGCTTCCCCTCCGCCACCCGCAACCTGCTGCGCAGCTCGCCGCGCTCCGCCTCCAACGCCAGGAGCTTCTGGCGCGGCGGCTCCTCGGCGGTGACCAGATCTTCCGCCAGCCACCCCAGCTCGCCGCCGGGTGCCCGCACCTGGAGCAGGTCACCGTCACGCTTGACCACCTCCAGCGGGTCACCCACCGCCACGTGGCGGATCACCTTGGCCTCATCGCCGATGGTGTCGTAGAGCGGCACCTCCAGCCGGTCGCTGACGTAGACCGTGGTCGCCGCCCATCCCTGGGAAAGCGGGAGCGAGAAGAGTAACAGTACGGACAAGAGATGCTTAATCACGCGAATCAACCCCGGTGGTTCGTTCAAACACCGATGCCGTTATGGCGCAGCAGGGCGTCGATCGAAGGCTCCCGGCCACGGAACTCGACGTAGAGTTCCATCGGCTCCGCGGAACCGCCGCGTTCGAGGATGGCATGGAGGAACTCCTCGCCGGTGGCACGATCGAACACGCCACGCTCCTCGAACTTGGAGAAGGCGTCCGCCGAAAGCACCTCGGCCCACTTGTAGCTGTAGTAGCCGGCCGCATAGCCGCCGGCGAAGATGTGGGTGAAAGCGTGGGCGAAGCGGTTGAACGCCGGCGGCCGCACCACCGCCACCCGCTCGCGCACCTCCTCCAACACCTCCAGCACCCGGCCGCCCCGCGCGGGGTCGTACTCGCGATGGAGGCGGAAGTCGAAGATCGCGAACTCCAACTGGCGAGCCATCTGCATCCCCGCCTGGAAGTTCTTCGCCCGCCACAACCGGTCGTAGAGCTCGCGCGGCAGCGGCTCGCCACTCTCCACATGGCCGGAGATCAGCTGCAACGGTTCCCACTCCCAGCACCAGTTCTCCAGGAACTGGCTGGGCAGCTCGACCGCATCCCACGCCACCCCGTTGATGCCGGCCACCGAGGGCCAGTCGACGCGGGTGAGCATGTGGTGGATACCGTGGCCGAACTCATGAAAGAGCGTCTGCACCTCGTCGTGGGTGAGCAGTGCCGGCTTGCCGCCCACGGGCGGGGTGAAATTGCAGGTGAGGTAGGCCACCGGGGTCTGCACCCCCTCGGCGTGGCGGCGGCGCACCCGGCACTCGTCCATCCACGCACCACCACGCTTCTTCGCCCGGGCGTAAAGATCGAGGTAGAACTGGCCGCGCAGCGCCCCCGCCTCGTCGCGGATCTCGAAGAAGCGGACGTCGGGGTGCCAGGTATCGACCCCCTCCAGCGCCGTCACCGTCATGCCGAAGAGCCGACTGATCACCGCGAAGAGCCCGTCGAGCACCCGCGGCACCGGAAACCAGGGGCGCAGCGCCTCCTGGTCGATCTCGAACAGGTGGCACCGCAGCTTCTCCGACCAGTAGGGGATGTCCCACGACTCCAGGGTCTCGTCGAAACCCTGCTCGCGGGCAAAGGCACGCACCGCCTCCAGCTCGGCGAGGGCCTGCGGACGGCCGCGTTCGGCCAGGTCGTAGAGGAAGTGGAGTACCGCCTCGGGATCGGCGGCCATCTTGGTGGCCAGGGAGTACTCGCTGAAATCGTTGAAGCCGAGCAGTTGCGCCTTCTCGTGACGCAGCCGCAGGATCTGCTCGATCAGCGGCGTGTTGTCCCAGGTGCCGGCATCGGGCCCCTGGTCGGAGGCGCGGGTGGCGTAGGCCGTGTAGAACTCGCGGCGCAGCTCGCGGTCGTCGGCGTAGGTCACCACCGGGAAGTAGGAGAGGTACTCCAGGTCGAACAGCCACCCCTCCAACCCCTTCAGCTCCGCCTTGTGGCGGGCCAGCTCGCGTGCCGACTCGGGAAGGCCGGCGAGCCCCGCCTCGTCGCTCACCTGCCGGTGCCAGGCGTGGGTGGCGTCGAGAACGCGGTCGGAGAAGCCGCTGGTGAGCCGGGAGAGCTCCTGATTGATCGCCTTGAAGCGTGCGCGGCGCTCTTCATCCAGGGCGACGCCGGCGAGGCGGAAGTCGCGCAGGGCGTTGTCGATGATCTTGCGTTGGGCCGCGTCGAGCCGACCGTACTCCGCGCCCTCGGCAATGGATTGGTAGGCGCGGTAGAGGCGCTCGTTCTGCCCCATCTCGGTGTGGTGGGCGGAGAGCTTGGGCAGGCAGGCGTTGTAGGCCTCGCGCAGCTCGTCGCTGTTGCACACCGCGTTGAGGTGGCCCACCGGCGACCAGAGGCGGTTGAGGCGATCCTCCGCCTCCTCCAGGGGGGCGACCAGCCCCTCCCAGGTGTAGGGCGGGCCGGCGTCGAGCAGCCGCTCCAGGGTCTCGCGGATCTCCGCCAGCCGCCGCTCCACCGCCGGCACCACCTGTGCCGCGCGGATACGCGAAAAGGGCGGCAGGCCGTCCAGCTCCAGTAACGGGTTGTCCATTGATACGCCACTTCGGTCGGAAAAACAGCGCGCAGTTTACCGCAACCGCCAGGAGGAAACGTCGAGCACCGCGAAGCGTTTTCGCCTGAAGCCTGAAGCCTGAAATTTTTTTCTCCCCCGCTGAACTTTTCCCGAACACCCCAGTCCTACGTAGTGAGCTACACGAGCAGCTCCCCGCTCCCCCTCCCTGAGCGGGACCGCCGACTCCCCCCATGAGGTCGGCGGTATTTGACCCCGGCAAGAACTCTTCCCCCTCATTGCCGGGGTTTTTTTGTGCCCAATCCCGTAATTTCATTGAGGAAAAGGTCCGCTGCACGGACGGCAGGACCTATGCCTCAGCGCCACCGAAACCGAGCCACCGATCCAGTACGTCGCGGGCTTCGTCAACCCCCGTCGGAGCGGTGGCGGAGAAGAGCTGGATGGTGGCGCCGGGGCAGAGTTTTTCCAGTTGGGCGCGGACCTTGAAGAGGACGTTGTTGGCCGGCCCGCGTTTCAGCTTGTCGGCCTTGGTGAGCAGCACGTGGAGCGACAGGCCGCCCTCCCGGCACCATTCCACCATGCGGGTGTCGAACTCGGTCAGCGGATGGCGGATGTCGGTGAGCAGCACCAGCCCGCGCAGCGGCTCGCGCTGATGGAGATAGGCGGAAAGGTGCTTCTCCCAGTGGCGCTTCATCTCCAACGGCACCTTGGCGAAACCGTAGCCCGGCAGATCCACCAGATGGCGCCCGTCGATCAGCTCGAAGTAGTTGATGCGCTGGGTGCGACCCGGCGTCTTGGAGGTGCGCGCGAGGTTGCGCCGATTGGTTATCGCGTTGATTGCACTTGATTTTCCCGCATTGGAGCGGCCCGCAAAGGCGACCTCCGCGGCACTGTCGTCGGGCAACTCGTCGGCCCGCAGGGCGCTCATCACGAACTCGGCCCGCTGGTAGATCGGATTCATCTTTGCTCAATCCGGCAGACGCCTCCCGCAAATCGGTGGCGCGGCCTGTAAACCATGAAAACAAAGGGGTCTTGGTTTGACCCCGAAGGGGGCACCTGATATAAGGTCGGGCTGTTTTGCCCGCCGACGCACGGGAAGGCATCGCGAATTTGTTTAGAATTCGCTAATATAATGCACTTCCCATCGGTCCTCCCGGCCATTGTAGCAGCGTGCGAGGGGCGATTGGCAGGCATCGAATCCTCGCCGCCCGGCCGGCGACGCCGGCCGCGCAGGCCACCCTATCGAAAAGATTTCATAGACTCAGGCACAGGAGCTTATCGACCCATGAAGAAGCTGATCGCGATCTCCGCCCTCGCCGCCCTGTCGGTCACCGCGGGCAACGCCATCGCCGCCGGCAGCGCCAGCGCCGGCCAGACCAAGGCCGCGGTGTGCGCCGCCTGCCACGGCGCCGACGGCAACAGCGTCATCAATCCTCTCTGGCCCTCCCTGGCCGGCCAGCACGCCAGCTACATCGTCAAACAGTTGACCGAGCTGCACGCCGGCGACCGCAAGGACCCGACCATGTCGCCGATGGCCGCCCCGCTCTCGGAAGCCGATATCGCCGATCTGGCCGCCTGGTTCTCCAGTCAGACCCGTCAGCCCCACCAAGCCGACCCGGCCAAGGTGAAGCTGGGCAAGCAGATCTACCACGGCGGCAACATGGAGACCGGTGTCCCCGCCTGCATGGCCTGCCACGGCCCCACCGGCGCCGGCAACGAGCCCGCCAAGTTCCCCTCGCTGGCCGGCCAGAACGCCGCCTACACCGCCAAGCAGCTGAAGGCGTTCCGCGACGGCAGCCGCGCCAACGACCCCAACGGCATGATGCGCGGCACCGCCAAGTTCATGTCCGACGCCGAGATCGACGCGGTGGCCTCCTACATCCAGGGTCTGCACTGAGCAGCCCCTCGGCACGGTGGCAAATGCGGCCCGCGGGCCGCATTTTTTTTGGCGATGCCTGATTCGGCATCGTGGCCTGTCGTATCGCTGGAGGGAACCAAATGGCCCCTTCACCGCTCCCAACCGGGAGGTGCTCCCGGAAGGGCCTGGGCCAAACCGGCATCAACGCCCTTGCACCCCCGGGGAGCCCGCGCCAGAATCCCCCACTTGCAGAAAAGAATACGGAGAACCCGTCGATGAAGCGCCTCCTAACCTGGATCCTCCCCCTGCTGCTGCTGCCCCTCGCCGTCGCCGTCCACGCCCGGGACATCGATGAGGGGATCGACTATCAGCGCCTCTCGCCGCCCCTCGACACCGATGCCCCGGCAGGTAAGGTGGAGGTAATGGAGATCTTCTGGTACGGCTGCCCCCACTGCTACCACCTGGAGCCCGTACTGCACAAGTGGCTGGAGGAGCACGCCGACAAGGTCCACTTCGTGCGCCGCCCGTCGCTGCTCAACCCCCACTGGGAGGTCCATGCCCGCGCCTTCTACGCCGCCCAGGCGCTGGAGGTGGGCGAGCGTATCCACCAACCGCTGTTCGACGCCATCCACAAGGATCACCGCCGCCTCAACGACCTCGACTCGCTGGCCAGGTTCTTCGCCGAACAAGGGGTCGACGAGCAGGCGTTCCGCGACGCCTACAACTCCTTCTACGTGGAGACCCAGATCCGCCGCGAGCGGGAGCTGGCCGGCCGCGGCTTCGTCAACGGGGTGCCGGCAGTGGTGATCGACGGCCAGTACTTCACCGACGCCACCATCGGCGGCGGCTTCGACGGGATGGTCCAGGTGATGAGCCACCTGGTGGACAAGGTCCTCGCCGAACGTTGATCGATTCCGCTTCCCTGCGCCCATCGACCCGCCCCGGTGTGTCGCTGGTCACCCAGCACCAGGGGGCCCCCGCCGCCCGGATGGGCGCCGGGCGGCGGCTGAAGCTGCTCAGCTTCAACGTCCAGGTGGGGATCGCCACCAGCCGCTACCGCCACTACCTGCTCCACTCCTGGAAACATCTGCTGCCCGACCCGGAGCGCAGCGAGAATCTCGACCGCATCGCCCGCTGCATCGGCGACTACGACATCGTCGGTCTGCAGGAGGTGGATGCCGGCTCCTTCCGCAGCGACTTCACCAACCAGACCGAATACCTCGCCCACCACGCCCGCTTCCCCCACTGGAGCTTCCGCACCAACCGCAACCTCGGCAAGCTCGCCCAGCACAGTCTCGGACTGCTCTCGCGCATCCGCCCGAGCGAGGTGGTGGAGCACCGCCTGCCGGGGGTGATCCCCGGTCGCGGCGCACTGATGGCCCGTTTCGGCCGCGGCGAGGAGAGCCTGGTGGTCTACGTCCTCCACCTCGCCCTCGGCAGCCGCGCCCGCATGATCCAGCTCGACTACATCGCCGAACGGATCGACGACGAGCGCCATGCGGTGGTGATGGGCGATCTCAACTGCCGCTCCGATAGCCGCGAGATCGAGCGACTGCTCGCCCGCAGCCGGCTGTGCGAACCGCAGCCCGACCTCCACACCTTTCCCAGCTGGCGCCCGCGGCACAACATCGACCACATTCTGATCACCCCGCAGTTGCACGCCGAGGCACCAATGGTGATCCCCTGCACCATCTCCGACCATCTGCCCATCGCCATGGAGGTGGAACTGCCCGCCGGGCTGGTCCTGGAGGAGGGAGAAGGGGGATAATCGACGGCGCGTCGGCTTCAGGTGAAAGGTGAAAGGTGAAAGGTGAAAGGCAAAAGGTCAAAGGGAAAAGAAGGCGTGCCGATTTCGCCCAACCTCCCAACCGACACGACGACGAAGAGCGCACGGCCTTGAACGGAGGCCCTTTAACCTTTTGCCTTTCACCTTTGACCTGAAGACCGACACGACCTCGTTCAGCTCCCCCCGGACCCCGCACAAAACAAAGAACAATCCCCATGAGCGACGACTGGAAGGAAAAATACGAAGAGAGCATCGACCGCCTGCAGCGCGGCGAGCGCCAGTGGCGACAGACCGAGGAGCTGCTGCACAAGGCACTCTCCAGGATCAGCATCGCCGCCGAAGGCCTCGACCCGCGACTCGATCAGGAGCTGCGCGAGCTGCGCAACGCGATCCGCGGCCACCGCACCGACGAGAGCAAGCTCTATCCGCTGATCGACCGCCTCTCCGAGACCCTCGCCGGGGTCGAGGAGGAGCGCGCGCGCAAGGAGAGCGAACCGCGCCAGGCGTTGGCCGAACTGCTCGCCCGCCTGCCGCTCTCCGGCAAGGCGAAGCGGCGCGCCGAGGGCCTGCGTGAGCGGCTGGCCGGCAGCGACGACAGCCTCGCCGACCTGGAGGCACAGTGCGCCGCGCTGATCGGCGACGCCCTCGACCAGGGGGGCGGACGCGGCCTGTTCGGCGGTCTGCTCAAGCGCGACAACGGCGAACCGTCCGCGTCGAGCAGCGGAGGCGGTGCCCCCCCGGTCCCCGGAGAGGGCGTCGGCCCGGTGCTGCTGCGGCTGCTGGAGAAGCTCGCCGTCCCCCCCGAATTCAACGATCGCGCCGAGGCGCTGCGCCGCGAACTGCTCGGCGAGGCGGCGCAGTGGCAGCGGGCGGTGGACGAACTGGCCGCGCTGATCGCCGCCATGGCCTCCAAGGCGCAACACGAGAAGCGCGAACTGGAGGGATTCGTCTACCAGATGTCGACCCGGTTGAAGGAGCTGGACGTCCACCTGCGCGGGGCGGAGGCGCTACGCACCGAATCGAAGCGCAGCGGCGAGGCGCTCAACGCCGCGGTGCAGGCCGAGGTACGCGACCTGCACGACACCGCCCAGCGCGCCTCCGACCTGGAACAGCTCAAGCGCGACGTCTCCCACCGGATGGAGGCGATCGGTCAGCGGATGGACGCCTTCCGCCGCGCCGAAGACCAGCGCCACAACCAGAGCGAGCAGCGCATGGCGCAGATGCAGCAGCGGCTCGCCACCCTGGAGAAGGAGTCCGGCGAGCTGCGCGAACGGGTCCGCGTGGAGCAGCGTCGCGCGCTGCACGACCCCCTGACCGGACTGGCCAACCGGCTGGCCTTCGACGAACGGGCCCACCAGGAGCTGGCCCGCCGGGAGCGCTACGACACACCGCTGTCGCTGCTCGTGCTCGACGTCGACTTCTTCAAACGGGTCAACGACTCCTACGGCCACAAGGCCGGCGACATGGTGCTGCGCACCATCGCCCAGTTGCTCCTCAAGCTGCTGCGCGAAACCGACTTCCTCGCCCGCTTCGGCGGCGAGGAGTTCATCGCCCTGCTCCCCGAGACCCCGCTGGAGGCGGCCCAGCAGGTAGCCGAGAAGCTGCGCCGCGGGGTCGCCGAGTGCGGCTTCCACTTCCAGGGCCAGGCGGTGCCGATCACCATCTCCATCGGCATCACCCAGTACCGCCACGGCGAGACCCACGACAGCGCCTTCGAACGCGCCGACGGCGCCCTCTACCAGGCCAAGGAGTCCGGGCGCAACCGCTGCGTCACCGATGCCTGACCCCACCCGAATACCCCTTGAAATCCCCCGCCGATTGGAGGACATTCGGAAGATCGGCCACCAGCGCTCCGTCCAATCGACCAATCAGGATGCGCCGCGCCTCTCTGCGGACTCTCCCTACCGTAGGATGGGCAAAGCGTAGCGTGCCCATCAAAACGGTTCTGCCACGGCGAAATTCACTGCCTTCGCCCGATGGGCACGTCGCTACCGCTCCTTTGCCCATCCTACGAGGGTGGCATCCCGGTTTTTCGGGTGGACGGAGCGCTGGCACCGACCGCCTTCGTCCTCAAACCACAACCACAACCGACGATGAGCCCCTCCCCGCCACCCCGCACGGACCGCCCCACGCCACCCCGCTCCGCCCAGAGCCTGCGCCAGCGCTTCCTCTTTCTCGCCCTGCTGGTCTGGCTGCTGCTGCTCCCCGCCTCCCTCTACACCCAGGACCTGGTGGACCAGACCGCCCGCCGCGGCACCGGCCTAATCCGCGAACAGGGTGAACTGTCCGACGGCCTGAAGCGGCTGAAGAACGCCGTGCAGGGCACCGAGGCGGGCATCTACCAGTACGCCTTCCTGCTCGAAGAGACGGTGCGCCAGCGGGTCGAGGCGCAGCTGATCGAGGCCCACCGCCAGATCGACCGGCTGGAGCGCAGCCGCGCCGCCGGGCACATGGAGGGGCTGCGCGAACACATCGGCGAGCTGCGCGGCCTGCTGGCACGCCTCTCCGCCGAGACCGAGGGCTTCTTTCAACTGCTCTCGCGGATCGAGTCGCGCTACCCGGCGGTGCCTACCCAGGTCAACGTCATGGATCCGGCCGACCATGAGTTCATCGGCGCCATCAACCTGGTCCTCGACACCACCCCCGAACGGGACATCGACGAGACCTACCACTACTTTATCGACCTGCGCTACAACTGGATCCAGATGGTCAACGCCGGGCGGGTGGCGATGATGAGCCGCGCCGGCGTCTTCGGCATCCCCGCCGGCGGCATGGAGCAGTTCCGCAACAACCGCCAGCTCTACGCCGACACCGTCAACCAGCTGCTCGACGAGCTCCAGCGGCTCGACGGCCAGGGCCGGCTCAACTTCGAGCAGTCCGCCGCCCTGCCGCGCCTCGAGCAGTTCAACCAGCGCTACGAGGCCGGCTACCGGCGGGCCATGGCGATCTACCGCTCGGAGAACTGGCGCACCGATCTCCCCTACCTGCGCGACCGGCTGCGCCCGCTGTTCGCCGAACTGTGGAGCACCCTCTACCGACTGGAGGAGCACCTCGGCACCCTGACCACCCGCGACCTCTCCGCCTCGCTCAACACCGCCGGCACGCTCTCCAACCTGATCTGGCTGCTCTTCGGCGTCACCACCTTCGTCATCCTGCTCGCCTTCTGGCTGTTCGAATACGCCATCCGCCGCCCCATCGCCCAGGTCGCCGCCGCCCTCGAAGCGGAGGGCCACGGCGGTGCCTCCCACGTCCCCGAGATCCGGGTGCGCACCCGCGAGACCGACGCCCTGCTGGAGGCCTTCAGCGGGATGCGCGAACAGGTCCGCTCGCGCCAGCTGCGCATGCAGGCGATCCTCGACAACGCCGCCGAGGGGATCATCACCATCGATGAGCACGGCACCATCGAGATCTTCAACAACGCCGCCCAGCAGCTCTTCGGTTACCGCGCCGAGGAGGCGATCGGACGCAACGTCCGGCTGATCGTCCCACCGCCGCACCAGGGGCACCACGATCAGTACCTGAAACGTTACCTGGAGAACGGCGAGGCACGGATCATCGGTTCCGCGCGCGAGGTGGAGGGGCGCCACAAGGACGGCTCGCTGATCCCCATCTCGCTGAAGATCTCGGAGATCAAGCTGCCCGGCGGGCGACTCTTCACCGCCCTGGTGGAGGATACCGGCGAGCGCCGGGCGATGATGGACTACCTGCGCCACCTGGCCGAGCACGACACCCTCACCGGGCTGCACAACCGCCAATACTTCCTCGCCGAACTGGAGCGCGCGGTGGCGCGCACCCGGCGCAACCCCCACGACTGCTGCTCGCTGCTCTACATCGATCTGGACAACTTCAAGTACGTCAACGACACCCTCGGCCACCAGGCCGGCGACAAGGTGCTGATGGAGGTCTCCGGCCTGCTCGAGCGGCGCGCCCGCAAGGCCGACCTGCTGGCCCGCCTGGGCGGCGACGAATTCGCGGTGATCCTCTACAACCTCGACCTGGCCGGCGCCCAGACCGCCGCCGACGGCTTCCGCAAGCTGCTCGCCGACTACGCCTTCAAGTACGAGGGCAAGGTGGTCGACGTCGGCTGCTCGATCGGCGTCGCCCAGCTCACTGACGAGGTGCGCGACAAGGAGGAGCTGATGGCGCAGGCCGATCTCGCCTGCCACATCGCCAAGCGCGGCGGCCGCAACCGGGTCCACGTCTACCAACGGCGCGACCGCGAGCGGGTCGCCAACATGGAGACCGACATGGGCTGGAGCCTGCGCATCAAGGCGGCCATCGAACAGGACCACTTCCGCTTCGCCCGCCAGCCCATCGCCGACGCCGCCAGTGGCGAGATCCGCGCCTACGAGATCCTGCTACGGATGGAGGACGCCGCGGGCGAGCTGATCATGCCCGCCGGCTTCCTCCCCGCCGCCGAGCGCTTCGGTCTGCTCACCGCCATCGACCGCTGGGTGGTCGAACACGCCATCGAACAGCTCGCCCGCCAGCGCATCGACGAACCGGGGCTGCACTACGCCATCAACCTCTCCGCCGAGGCGATCGACCACGGTGCGATCTTCACCACCATCACCGACGCCCTCGAGCGCTTCGCGGTGCCTGCCGACGCCCTCACCTTCGAGGTCACCGAGACCCAGGCGATCGCCAACCTGGGCCATGCGGTGGATTTTCTGCAGAAGCTGCGCGCACTGGGCTGCAAGACCGCGCTGGACGACTTCGGCGCCGGCTACTGCTCCTTCGCCTACCTCAAGGAGATGCCGGTCGACCACATCAAGATCGACGGCTCGTTCGTCCGCGACGTCTGCCACAGCGACCTGCAACGCGCGATGGTCAAGGCGATGGTCGACATCGCCGGCGCCATCGGCATCCACACGGTGGCCGAATTCGTCGAAGACGCCGCCTGCCTCGACCTGCTGCGCAACCTCGGCGTCGACGCCGTGCAGGGCTACCACATCGGCCGCCCGGAGCTGATCTGAACGCGTCTACGGACCCACCACGAAGACATCTATAGGGCGCCCCGCGGGCGCCGCCGGCGTATCCGAACGGAAGGCGACTTCGTTCGGCACGGCGCCCGCGGGACGCCCTATACGAAATTCGGCACCGCCCCCAAGCCCCGCACCCAACCCACCGAACGCCACGAAGCCAAGCCCGAAATACCTTCGTGTTTAACCCCCAAAACCACGCCCCTGCTAAAATCGCCCCCCCGCAACCAGCCCCACACCGGATATCCCCATGGCATTGATCACCCTGCGCAACGTCTCGGTCAACTTCGGCGGCCCGCCGCTGCTCGACGGCATCGAGCTGGCCATCGAACGGGGCGAGCGGCTCTGTCTGGTGGGACGCAACGGCGCCGGCAAGTCGACCTTGATGAAGGTGCTGACCGGCGAGATCACCGCTGACGACGGCAAGATCGAACAGCCCCAAGGGCTGCGCGTCGCCCGCCTCGTCCAGGAGGTGCCCCACGACACCCACGGCGACACCTTCGACGTGGTCGCCGCCGGCCTCGGCGAGATCGGCGCATTGATCACCGAGTACCACCACATCAGCCACGGGCTGGCCGATGGAACCGCAGAGTTGGCCGACCTGGAGCGGGTCCAGCACCGCCTGGAGGCCGCGGACGGCTGGACCCTGGAACAAAGGGTGGAGACCACCCTCTCCAAGCTCAGCCTCGACCCCGACACCCCCTTCGAGGCCCTCTCCGGCGGCCTCAAGCGCCGCGTACTGCTCGCCCGCGCGCTGGTCACCGCGCCCGACCTGCTGCTCCTCGACGAGCCCACCAACCACCTCGACATCGACGCCATCGCCTGGCTGGAGGAGTTCCTGCTCGCCTGGAACGGCACCCTGCTCTTCGTCACCCACGACCGCATGCTGCTGCGCAAACTGGCCACCCGCATCATCGAGCTGGACCGCGGCCGCCTCACCTCCTGGCCCGGCGACTACGACACCTACCTGGAGCGCAAGGCCGCCGCCCTCGACGCCGAGGCCAACCAGAACGCGCTGTTCGACAAGAAGCTGGCCCAGGAGGAGACCTGGATCCGCCAGGGGATCAAGGCGCGGCGCACCCGCAACGAGGGGCGCGTGCGGGCGCTCAAGGCGCTGCGCGAGGAGCGCAGGGAGCGGCGCGAGGTGACCGGCAAGGCGAAGATCGCCATCAACGAGGCGGAGCGCTCCGGCAAGCTGGTCGCCGAGGTGGAGGGGGTCGACTACGCCTGGGAGGGCAAACCGATCCTCCAGGGGCTCACCACCAGCGTGATGCGTGGCGACAAGATCGGCATCATCGGCCCCAACGGTGCCGGCAAGACCACCCTGCTGCGCGTGCTCCTCGGCCGCCTCCAGCCCGACCGCGGCCGGGTCAAGCTCGGCACCAACCTGGAGATCGCCTACTTCGACCAGCACCGCGAGGCCCTCGACGAGGAGCGCTCGGTGCGCGACAACGTCGGCCAGGGCAGCGACAAGGTGGTGATCAACGGCCAGCCCAAGCACGTCATGGGCTACCTGCAGGAGTTCCTCTTCTCACCGGAGCGCGCCAACACCCCGGTGAAGGCGCTCTCCGGCGGCGAGCGCAACCGGCTGCTGCTGGCGCGGCTGTTCACCCGGCCGGCCAACGTGCTGGTCCTCGACGAGCCCACCAACGACCTCGACGCCGAGACCCTGGAGCTGCTCGAAGAGCTGCTCCTCGACTACCCCGGCACCCTGCTGCTGGTCTCCCACGACCGCGCCTTCCTCAACAACGTGGTCACCTCCACCCTGGTCTTCGAGGGCGCCGGCACGGTCAACGAATACGTCGGCGGCTACGACGACTGGCTGCGCCAGCGCCGCGCCCCGGTCGCCGAAGCCCCGCGGCCGAAGTCCGCGGAACCGGCCAAAGCCGCCCCGGGGAAAGCCGCCGCCAAGGCGGAGAAGCGCAAGCTGAGCTACAAGGACCAGCGCGAGCTGGAGCAGCTTCCCGCCCGTATCGAGGCGCTGGAGAAGGAGCAGGCCGCCCTCCACGAGCGTCTCGCCGACCCCGCCATCTACCAGCAGGCCGGCACCGAGGCGACCGACGTCACCGCCCGCCTGGAGGCGGTGGAGGCGGAACTCGCGGAGGCCTATGAACGCTGGGAGAGCCTGGAAGGCTGACCCGGCCCCAGCTTCATCGCAGCCGTAGGTCGCTACTGCGCCGACGTGATCGAAGGCGCCCCCGTTTCAGTACCTCCACCGCCCTTCCCGACTGCGGCGCTCCGTCCGGCACGAACGTCACAGCGGCAACCCGCCGCTCCCGCTCGCATCGGCGCGGCAGCACCGAACCACGTGACAATACGTAGGATATTATCCTGCGAACGGTCAGCAATTATCCTAATGATATTCAGGAACTCTCTTACAGCACAACATGTTGCGTTGACTACACCACATTTCTCACGCTACTTTCTCTCGCGACTCCCACTAACCGAGTAGGGAAACACCAACCGTCACGAGGGATGAAAACGTGAAGTCACTGACCCAACTCCTGCTGCTGCTCTCCGCCCTGGCCACCCCCCCCGCGCTGGCCGTTCCCGACCTGCTCGACTACCAGGGGCGCCTGCCGGGCGTCGCCGCCGGAACCACCCGGGCCGACCTCACCTTCACCCTCTACGACCGCGCAAGCGGCGGCACCGCCCTGTGGAGCGAAACGCTTCCCGGCGTCCCCCTCACCGACGGCCTGTTCAGCGTCCAGCTCGGCCTCACCGCGCCGGGGATCTCCCTGCAATTCGACGGCGCCGACCGCTGGCTGGAGATCCAGGTGGACGGCGGCCCGCCGGTCGCCCCGCGCAGCCGCATCGGTAGCGTCCCCCACGCCATCCTCTCCGGCATCGCCGAGCGCGCCGACCGGGCGGCGGAGGCCGACCACGCCCTCACCGCCGACTACGCCGACACCGCCGGAACCGCGCTCAACGTCGACGGGGCCGACATCTCGCCGACCAGCGTTGCCATCGCCGGCTACGGCCCGGTGATCTCCGCCGACGGCCAGTGGCTCGGCGAGCCCACCGGCCTGGAAGGGCCCGAGGGCCCCCGGGGCGAGACCGGCCCCGCCGGCCCACAGGGCGAGACCGGCCCCCGGGGCCCGGTCGGCGGCGGCTTCGGCGCGATCTACACCAAGATGTGCTTCAACCGCAATTCCAGCGTTCGCTCCTACTACGACTGCGCCTGCAACGCCGGCGACACCATCCTCAGCGGCGGCGCCTACACCGACAGCGGCGGCGTGATACGCGAAAGCCGCCCGATCAACACCACCACTTGGCGCGTCGCCTGCTCCAACTTCTACGGCAACAACCAGGCCTGCCACGGCTTCGTCATCACCTGCTCCCAGTAGCCCGACCGGGGCGTCCCCCACCGTCCCCACCGACCGGAGCTCCCCACAAGCCACCCGCGCGACCGGCGCGGGGCATGACGAACGAGGTATGGACATGAACCGCTGGATTCGGACACTCACCGCCCTGCTGCTGCTGCCGTCGATCGCGACGGCGGCGGTGCCGACCCTGATCGACTACCAGGGCACCCTGCAGGCCCTTGACGCCACCCCCTACAACGGCGTCGCCGATCTCACCTTCACCCTCTACGCCGCCCCGACCGGCGGCACCGCGCTGTGGAGCGAAGCGCACCCCGGCGTCACCGTCACCGACGGCCGCTACCACCTGCTGCTCGGCGGCAGCGCGCCGGGGCTGGCCGAGCACTTCGACGGCTCCGCCCGGTGGATGGCGGTGGAGGGTGCCGACGGTGACCTCGCCGCACCGCCGCGCCGGGCGCTCGGCGCCGCCGCCCACGCCGTGACCAGCGCCCAGGCGATCGCCGCCCTGGCCAGCGGCGAAAGCGACCGCGCCGATGCCGCGGCCACCGCCACCGTCGCCGGCAACGTCGCCACCCTTGCCGAAGGCCCGATCGCCCCGGCCAGCGTCGCGCTCGCCGGTCAGGGCACGCTGATCGACGGCAACGGCCGCTGGCTCGGCGACCCGAGCGGCCTACAGGGCCCACAGGGGCCCCGCGGCGCACCGGGCGAGCAGGGCCCCAGCGGCCCCACCGGCAACCCGGGCCCCGCCGGCCCGATCCTCGATCGGGTCTACCTCAAACACTGCTTCGAGGTCAGCCCGGGTATCCAGGGATACTATGACTGCTCCTGCGACGACGGCGGCACCGTGGTCAGCGGCGGCGCCTACGCCAACGACGGCGAAAAGCTCCGCGAGAGCCGCGCCCTAAACCTCAACACCTGGCGCGTCTCCTGCGTCCAGCGCAACAACCACTCCACCTGGTGCCGCGGCTTCAACCTCCTCTGCGGCGCCCCCACCACCGACAACCTCGACCGCGACGGCGACGGTTTCACCGACGCCGAGGAGATCAGTGCCGGTACCGACCCCAACGACCCGGCGAGCCTCCCCGCCCCCCACTTCACCGTCGACGTTCCGGCCACCGGCCTGAGCTGCGCGGCGATCGGCGACGCGGCCGACGCCGAGCAGTGCCTGCTGATCCTCGACGGCACCATCGAGCCGCCCCACGACTGCACCGTCGAGGTGTGGTACGGCGGCCAGCCGATCGCCAGCGAGCCGGTCGGCGGCAACACCTGGCACCTGGAGGCGACGCTTCCCCTCACCGGGACCGGCGGCAGCGCAGGCGATCCCACCGCCGGCAACCCGCCGGTGGTGGTGCGCGTCACCAACGCCGGCGCCTCCAGCAGCGAGGAGCTCCCGGTCCACCGCCTGCCCAACCCGCCGGAGGCCCTCTCCGGCGCCGAGCACGGCGACTACATCGGCGCCGTGGAGTACCACGAGTGGGTCTTCCAGACGGTCCCGGGCAGCACCATCGACGTCACCGTGCAGGACCCGCTGGCCCTCAACCAGGAGATCTCACTCTCCAGCTTCACCGCCGACGCGACCGGGCGGGTGGTGGTCCGCGTCCCGCGCCAACCCGACTGCATCCCGATCTTCCGCTTCTACCCCCGCGCCCCGGGCGAGGAGGAGCCGGGCGAGCCCACCGTGATCCAGATCTACGTGGACAGCACCCCGCCCGAGATCGTCGTCGGCCTGGAGGGCTACAGCGGGCCGTGGCAGCGGGAGGAGACCCCGCTCACCGTCCTCGCCCAGGACGGCGGCTCCTCGATCCCCGACAACACCCTCGGCTACCGCTGGGAGATCCTCTCCCCCGGCGGCCGCGAGACCTTCGACGGCGCGGCCACCCTCAGCCGCTGGTTCGGTCCGGGCGACTACACGGTCACCGTCACCGTCACCGACACCGCCGGCAACAGCGCCCAATCCAGCGCGACCCTGGCGGTCGTCCGCCACCCGACCGGGTTGAGCCTGGAGCCCCTCTCCGCCCCCTTCGGCGGGAGCATCTCGCTGCAGGCGGCCCTCGCCGACACCCTGTGGAGCGAGCCGCTGGAGCGCCCCCTTCACTACGCCATCGACGGCGAGCCGGTGGCCGACCCCGGCCAGATCAGCCTGCTGCTACCGCCGGGAGTGCACACCGTCACCGCCACCTTCGACGGCGACGAGCGCTACCTGCCGAGCGAGACGAGCGCCACCCTCACCGTCACCAGCACCTCGGGTCAGGTCAACGCCGCCGGCCAGCTGGTGCGCGGCAAGGTGATCTTCAGCGCCAACCTCACGGTGCAGGCCGACGCCGGCGGCGTCAGCGCCGCCGGCAACGTGATGTTCCAGGACAAGCTGCGCGGCATCCGCCTCAACCAGAGCGTCATCGAGGCCTTCGGGGCCGCCGGCGGCCACGCGGTCGCCAGCGGCAGCGCCAGCGTCAACGGCGACCCTGGCCACACCTTCACCCTCTACCTGGAGGACGGCGACGGCGGTGGTGACGCCGACCGCTTGCGCATCGTCATCCACGGCCCCGACCTGAGCTACGACAGCGGCGACCACATGGCCCCGGAACCCCTCTCGGGACACATCACCGTCACCGCTCCGTAACCCTCCCCACCGGCGCCCGACGACGGGCGTCGGCGACCCCGGTCACGGGCCGGGACAGTCCCACTGTCCCGGCCCGTTCCATCCCACCCGCCGCAGGTGATCTCCACGGAAAAATTCGGGTATCCTCCAGTAACGGGAGAAAAAGGAACCCAGCGAGACGCCACCGTGTCCAGTGCAACCAACGGCCACATCAAGAAAATCGCCACCGACCGCCTGCGGCCGGGGATGTACGTCCACGACCTCAACTGCGGCTGGCTCGACCACCCCTTCGCCCGCAGCCGCTTCCTGATCAAGGACGCCAAAACCATCGGCGTGATCGCCGGCCACGGCATCCACGAGGTCTACATCGACACCCACAAGGGGAGTGACGACCTCGATGCGACCCCCAGCGAGGTGGTGCGCGAGGAGCTCCAGCACGAACTCGACGAGGTGCTCGCCGCCAGCCAC
Organism: Endothiovibrio diazotrophicus; assembly: GCF_054657215.1. Taxonomy (NCBI): domain Bacteria; kingdom Pseudomonadati; phylum Pseudomonadota; class Gammaproteobacteria; order Chromatiales; family Thioalkalispiraceae; genus Endothiovibrio; species Endothiovibrio diazotrophicus. The sequence goes on along the minus strand of NZ_BAAHXB010000083.1, from coordinate 6,761 downwards.
CCGGAACCGGTCGCCGCCACCACCAGCCCGCGGGAGGAGCGCGACATCGCCGCCACGATATCCCGCGAGGCCGCCGTGCTGATCACCGGCATCATGCAGGACGTGCGTCTCGGCAAGCAGGTGGAGGTGGAGCGGGTCACCCCGGTGGTCGACCGCATGGTCTCCTCGATCTTCCGCAACCACGACGCCATGCTCAGCCTGCAACGGGTGCGCACCCGCGACCAGTACACCTTCGAGCACTCGGTCAGCGTGGCGGTGCTGCTGGTCACCTTCGCCAAGGAACTGGGCCTGCCCCGCGAGACGATCCAGGAAATCGGCCTCGGCGCCATGCTCCACGACATCGGCAAGATCAAGGTTCCCGACGCGATCCTCAACAAGCCGGGCAAGCTCACCGACGACGAGTTCACGGTGATGCGCAAGCACGTCATCTACGGCGCCGAGATCATCAGCGAATCCAGCGGCATCTCGCCCACCGCTGCCGCCGTCCTCGCCCAGCACCACGAACGCTACGACGGCACCGGCTACCCCCGCGGGCTGGCCGGCGAGAAGATTACCCGCTACGGCCAGATGGCGGCGATTGTCGACGTCTACGATGCGATCACCGCCGACCGCTGCTACCACAAGGGACAGGAGCCCACCGCGGTGCTGCGCAAGCTGCTGGAATGGAGCCAACACCACTTCAACCCCACCCTGGTCCACCAGTTCATCCGCTGCGTCGGCATCTACCCGGTGGGCACCCTGGTGCGCATGGAGAGCGACCGTCTGGCGGTGGTGGTCGCCGCCGGCGAGAAGGGCCCCCTCTACCCCACCGTGCGCGCCGTCTACGACGCCCGCCAAAAGGGGTTCATCCCCCCCGTCGACATCAACCTCTCCAACCCCACGCACACCGGCGAAGACCGCATCGTCGCCTTCGCCGCCCCCGAGGAGTGGGGCATCGACCCCCAGTTGTTCATGGAGCAGCCCCCGAGCCTGTAAAGCGCCCATACCCAACGACGTACCCAGCGACGCCACCGACCGGACCGCTTTTCCTCATGCTTTGCACGGTGCGCCCGTTTGACACGGCGCGCGCAGCGTGCCGTATAGAGCGGGCCGTGCCCGACGGAACCGCCAATCGGACGGATTCCCCGCCCCTTTCCAACCACTCAACCCGCCCGAGCGAAAAACACAAAACGATCGTTGAAACAATCACAAATAGGGGCAATAATTAAATGCCGAAGCGAATGACCGCAGCGCATCTCCCCGTACGGGGTGGATCGCGCCAACGCTCCGTAATCCCCCCCGCCACCTCCGCAATTCCCACAATTAACCATTTGTAAGTATTTGTATGAATTAACAACTCCATTGGACAACCGACTGGTGCCATCGGGTATAATCTGCCCTTCAGTCACAAAACCGACCAAACAGTCGTCTCGACGACCGGGACCGTCGGTTCCCATCCACCCACACAACCCCCCGCTAACGAGATCTATCGTTCATGCACAACCCCCAGCTCGAATCCCTGTTCATCGACCCCGTCCACCCGGAGATCCATGAGGAGCCCATCAGCCTCTCCGCCTCCGAACTGCGCCAGCTGGCCTACGACCGGGCCAACGAAGAGCTGCTGCAGTTGGAGGACGAGCGCCGCCGGATGCTGGAACGCCACCGCCAGGAACTGCGCCCACTGGAAGCGCGCATCGCCCTCAACAAACGTCTGATGCGCGACATCGTCGGCGAATAGCCCCCCGGGGCGCCCCGCCCCCCTCCCGCCCATCCATCGCCGCGACCTGGCGAGGGGCTCGCTCGCCCCCCCCCGTCCCTCACCCACCGGCGAACGACCGTCGACACCGCCGTCCAAGCCAGCGGATAATCCCCCCCAATGGATCCCGCCGCCGGTTTCACAGCCCGCGCGCGCCTGCCGTCTCCCCATCGACCGAATATTCGGCCGTCCCGCCCCGTTGGAACGGCCCCCCGGCAATCCACAAGGAGAACTTCATGCCGAACACCGACAGCTACCGCCGCTTCCGCCTGGGCCTCGACCCGATCCACGTCTCCATCTCCCACACCGACGGCCACCTCTATCCCGACGACGCCCTCAGCCAGGTTACCAGCCTGAAGAACTCGGCCCTGGCCATGGCCATCGGCTACTGCGCCTTCCTCGAACTGACCGGCCTGCCCGCCGACCTGAAGGCCGCCGGCGCTGATGACGAAACGGTCAACGCCATCCTCAACAGCGAAAACGTCAACCAGTGGCTGGCCACCAGCTACCAAGAGTCCCAAGTCACCGGAGGCCTCGGCTCCGGCTTCTACCAGATCGACAACGCCCCCGCCGACCTCGCCCAGAACGCGCAGAACAGCACCGACAAGGGTCCCTGGTACGCCTTCCTCACCCCGCTGGCCGGCGGCGCCGCCCAACCCAACGCGCCGATCAACGCCGAATCGGCCACCGCCTTCGTCTGGCAGTCGGTGGAGAAGGGCTATTACGAGGCGCTCAGCTACTTGATCAACAAGCAGGCCCGTGGCGACATCCCCCGTCCCGGCTTCGACTTCGCCCGCTGGGCGGTCGACTACGCCACCCACCAGACGGCGACCCACTATCCGCTGCCGGCCGACGAGCATCCCGGCATCGACATCGAACCCACCCTCGGCTTCGAACAGGTGATGTCCTATCTCTACAACCGCGGCCAATACCCCTTCGTCCACCCCGACGCGCCGAGCAGCCTGCCGGTGATCGAGCTGTTCAAAGAAGACGTCCCGGTCAACCAGGCCCTGCCCTACAGCGAAGACCCCGACGCCTGGGGCCAGAAATACGCCTGGCAGCTCCCCTGGCTCGCCACCCTGCTCGACCGCAGCAAAAGCAGCTACCAGGAACCCATCTCCGCCGACGACGTGGTCACCGCCCTCGAACTCCTGAAGGGGTTCTTCAGCGGCGGCAACCGCGACGCCGACCCCGCCGTCGACGCCGGTATCGACGCGGCCAAGGCCCTCACCTGGGGCGACGCCTATGACGCGACAAGCACCTTCGACAACCTCTACCGGGTGACCCTCGCCATGATGGAAGCGGCCAAGCAGGGCTGACTCCCGCCGCCACCGCAACGAAAAAGGCCCCACCCGTTGCCGGGTGGGGCCTTTTTCGTTTCGACCGTGGAAAAACCGGCCGCGCGGGAACTCCGCGAACGGTGAACGATGCCTCAGGCCGCGCCGATGAGGTTGCCCTGGCGCACAGTGGCGAGCGCCTGCGCCTTCCCCTCCGGGGTGTAGAGTCCCTTGCCCACCTCCTCACGCTGCTGAGAGACCTCCTTGACCCCGGCGTTCAGGGTCTGCTGCCCATCGCTCGCCGCCGAATTGATCACCTTGGCCGTGCCGCCACCGGAGATGTGGCCGGCCCCTTGCGCCAGTCCCGCCATCGCAGCCATCGGCAGGTTGGCGGAGAGGTTCGAAGGACCACCGACGTTCATGACTCACTCCCTACATACAGTGCTCTGGCGCAATTTTAGAAACGACATCTTCCTCGATCAAGAGGACGTCAACGCCGTAGTGAAAAATGAATTCACCAAACCACCCCTTTCCAATGAGTCCGTCACTCCACCTTACTGAACATCGTTACCCACCGCTACCCGGCTCCGTTACGACGACCCGAAGCCCATCCCGGAAGATTTTCCCGTCCCTTCCGAAATCCGGCGAATTCCGCCGACAAAAACCACATCGAGAGGAGGGCATGCCGCTGCGCGGGCTCAGCCGTGCCGGGTCATCGATATCTCGATAAACTCTCCGCCGGCGTGGATATGGAATCCACATCCTACCAAGGGAACCGTGAAGCCGCCCGCGGGCGATGATCGGAATCGCCCAACAGGAGGCAAGACAATGAAAACGATAACCGCATCATTCATCGCGATCGGCCTGCTGGGAGCAGCGCAACTGCAGGCCGCGGGCATCACTCCGGGAAACGGGGTGTTCATCGACGACGTCAGCTACGACATGGCCTGCGCAGCCGACAGCACCTGCCCGAGCGTAACCCGGCGCCTGGCACAATATGCGCCGAACACCACCTATCTCTTCCCCGACTTCGGCTACATCGACACCGTCCCCGCCACCGGCAACCAACCGGCGTCGATCCAATCGACCTGCGGCAAGCTCTCCCCTGGCACGGTCGCCACCTACTACGCCATGCCGATGATCAAACCCGACGTATTCAACGAACCGAGCCTGGGGCAATGCCAAGCCGGGACCGCGGTCACCGCCCACTACGCGCAAAACGGAAAGTACCGGGTTCTTCCACTGTTCACCGCCTCCGGCAGCCGCATGTTCGATCAGGCGAGCACCGCCCAGCTGACCCGTCTCGCCACCGCGATCGCACAGTTGATCAACGACGACCCGAACGCCGCCGGCGTCGCCTTCGACATCGAACCGGCATTCAAGAACCCCACCACCACACGCGACTTTTTCGGCACGCTGGCAAAGCAGCTGAGCAACGGCAAGATCATCGCCGTCTTCGACGCCAACCGTCGCGACCTGGCTGCGCTTCAACTGCACAACGCACTGGTACTACAGGCCCTGTATGACTACGGGGCATTCCCCAACTACCTGGAAAATCAGGCCATTCCGCTGGCTGACTACGACGGTGGCCGCCATCCCGGCTACGCCACCCTCACCCAGCAATACGCCCGCGCCTACTTCGGCAACGGCAACCAACCGCAAATGAACGTCCCGGTCATGTTCGTACTCCCGGGCAGCGCCACCAGCACCATCTGGAGCGCACTGCAGTTCTACAACCAAGGCGTCTCGACCAAAGGCCCGGGCAACCCCTATCCGAACACCGCCGGAGCGGCCTGCCTCGACCAACCGCCGAGCTGGCTGAACCAATTTCTGACCGAGCCGAATGGGCACCCGGGCAACGGCTTGGCCAGCGCCTTCGTCGGCAGCGGCAACTGTACCCGCTACGACAACACCCAGACCTACCAGGGAAGGAGCGTCACCTTCATCGATTACTTCGAGGCATCACTCAACGCCGTCCAGACCGTGGTAAAGGCGCTGCCGTCGGAGCAACAGACCCACTACATCGGTAGCGCGCTCTACACCATGCGAGCCGCCGGACCGCAAGCGGAAGACTACAACGACATCGACTGCGCCAAACACTACTACTCCGTCTATGGCACGAAGAGCCTGCTTAGCCGCTGTATCGGCGTCTTTCCCACCGACATCGGCGACACCATCCTCCAGGCATTCAGCAAGTAGCCTGGATGAAGCGCAGCGGAATCCGGGACGTGTGGGACAGCCTTCGGGAATCCCCAGATTCCGCTATGCTCCATCCAGGCTACTTGCTTAATCCTTGCGGTGGATGTCCATGCAGTTCGCGTCGCTATTCACACGCAACTTGCTCACTTAACGAACCAAACAGAAGAATACCCAACAGCGAACCAAACTGACAAAGGTCCCACCCCATACTCATCAACAATAAAGAATAATCTATTCAATAAATTAGACCAAAACTTACATTCCAAAGGACTAGTAAACGTCGCCACGAACCCACCTATCACAAGAAAGGTCACAACGCCTCCTACATCATCAGACGGAAATACGCCATGAAATAGCTCATACCACCAACCACCAATCCAGCGACCAACGTAGAGCGCCGGGAACGAGAGCACCCACGCCCCTCCCAACCTCACAAGCTCATAAAAGGATATTGACCTTCCTATACTCATAGTATTATCCAATAAAATCACACAACAAAATTGCGACGATAGACTATTCGACTAGATAGATATATTGCAACAAACTCAACCATCAATACCGATATAAGAACAGCAAATGCAGCCGCTAATATAGCAGCCGCGATAGGATTAGCTATAGCCACACCAAGCGCAGCACCGACATATCCAGATACAGCCGCACCAAAAACCCAACTAGATATCTGTCCCAACTTTTGAGACCAGCTCAAACTATCATTATTCCACGTTATATAGCTCGACAGACCGACCCCAATAAAAGTAAACACACCGGATATCTTAGATAACTTCCCCGCAAGCTCCGCCTTGCGAGAATCAAACCCTCTATTAGTTTCTGAAATATTTGATGAATACCCGTCAAACACCCCCGATAGAGCAGAGAACAGAAACCCAATCATATCAATCCAAAACGACCCATTCTCACCACCACCGATCCTCCAAGCCCCATCCCCTTTGGCAGGATCGAAAACGACGTAACCCGCCCCACTCCATCCCGGCACACTGATCGGATCGGTATGCGTAATCACTTCCTTACCTGTAGCAACGGCATCCCGGATCTCCTGAATGGTCGCGTCATCCAACCGAATATCTGCCAACGCAGCGGAGAGATTCGCGTGCGTGATGTGATAGATCTTCTGCCCCTGCTGCGCCGCCTTGGACAGCGCCTTCACCGCCGAGACCGCCTCACCGGGATTGTCCGCGGTAACAAACATCTGCTCCGGGATCGCATGCTCCAGCGCCGAACTGAGCGCCCCCAGCTGGAACACCAGATTGAACTTGTTCGTCCCGTCGTCCGTCTGCGCCGTGATGTTCAAGGCGTCGAGGTCCATCGACACCCCACCAGTACGAATCGCGTTGGGCAACCCCCAGAATTAATCCACCTGCGGCACATAGCCGTAGGTGCCACCGGAGGGTAGCTGCTGCATATGCGCCTTCTGCTGAAGCGTCATCACGTGCGCCAGTCCCTGACTCTCGGCGAAGTAACCGAGGGTCCCCGCGTAGAACATGTCCCCCAGGATATCCTCCCGCGTCAGCGCTGCAAGCTGCGTCTGATCT
>NZ_BAAHXB010000082.1:0-24813 GCF_054657215.1 Endothiovibrio diazotrophicus | reverse complement strand
TCCTAGGGTCTCCCGCTACACCTCGGTGACGGTGATCCGCCGGGCGTGCCACCACGCGGCGACGTTCTCCTTGAGCATCAGCATGCACGGCGTCATCACCAGGGTGAGCAGGGTGGCGAAGGTAAGGCCGCCGGCCACCGCGGTGGCCAGCTGGGTCCACCACTGGGTGGAGGGGGCGCCCTGCTCGATCTCACGGGTGAACAGGTTGATGTTCAGCTGGTAGACCATCGGCAGCAGGCCGAGGATGGTGGTGACGGTGGTCAGGAACACCGGCCGCAGGCGCTGGGCGCCGGTGCGCAGCACCGCCTCGTAGGGCTCCATGCCGCGGCGGCGCAGCACGTTGTAGGTGTCGATCAGCACGATGTTGTTGTTGACCACGATGCCGGCCAGCGCGATCACCCCCACCCCGCTCATGACGATGCCGAACGGCTCACCGGTGACCAGCAGCCCGAGCATCACGCCGACGGTGGAGAAGATCACCGCCGAGAGGATCAGCAGCGCCTGGTAGAAGCTGTTGAACTGGGTCACCAGGATGATCGCCATGATGAAGAGCGCGACGAAAAAGGCCTCGGTGAGGAACTTCTTGGCCGCCTCCTGCTCCTCGTCCTCGCCCTTGAAGCGGGCGGTGACCCGCTTGTCGAGACTCGCCGTCTTCAGCCACTGGCGCAGCTCGCGCACCTCGGCGTCCGGCAGCACCCCCTCCTCCACGTCGGCCGAGACGGTCATCACCCGGCGGGCGTCGACCCGCTGGATGGTGCCCAGCTTCGGCGCGGCCTTGCGGGTGACGAAGTTGGTCAGCGGCGCCAGTCCGCGGTCGGTCTGCAGGCGCAGTTGGTCGAGCTGGTCGAGGTCGCGGTCGTGCTTGAGCAGGCGGGCGAGGATGTCCACCTCGTCGTCGGCATCCACCGGGCGATAGTCGCCCACCTTGAGGCCGTTGGTGACCAGCTTGATGGCGTTGCCCACCAGCACCACGTCGGCGCCGAAGCGCGAGGCCTGTTCGCGGTCCACCGTCACCTGCCACTCGATGCCGGGCACCGGGCGGGAGTCCTGGATGTCGCGCAGGCCGTCGAGGGACTCGAACTCGGCGCGCACCTTCTCCACCGCCGGCTCGAGCAGCTCGGGGTAGCGGCTGGAGAGCTGAAGCTGTACCGGCTTGCCCACCGGCGGCCCCGCCTCGGGCTTGCGCACCTCGATGTGGATGCCGGCGATGTCGGCGGTGCGCTCGCGGATCTCGTCCATGATCTGCGAGGCCTTGCGCCGCCGCTGCCAGTCCACCAGCTCCAGCTGGATCACCCCGATCACGTCCTCGGCCACCTCCTGGTTGCCGAAGCGCTCGCCGGAGCGGGAGTAGACCGACTTCAGCTCCGCCATGTCGAGGATCCGTCCCTCCACCTCGCGCACCAGGGCGTCGCGCTCGAGCGCCGAGAGGTTGCCGCGGGCGTGGATGTGGACCACCACCTGCTCCGGCTCCACGTCGGGGAAGAACTCGACGCCGTTGCCGAAGAGGCCGTAGGCGGTGTAGCCGCCGATGAGGATGGCGAAGGCGGCGAGGAGGATCTTCACCGGGTGGTGCAGCGCCCCCTTCAGCACCTTCACGTAGAGGCCGCTGAGACCGCGGATCTCGTCGAGATCGCCATGTTCGGCCACCGCCAGGTTGTGCAGCGCCTCCGGGGTGGCAGCGCCGGGGCGGCCGACGATGCCGCCGAGGGTGGGGACGAAGATCAGCGCCATCAGCAGCGAGGCGGTAAGGGTCGCCACCAGGGTCAGCGGCAGGTACTTCATGAACTCGCCGACCACCCCCGGCCAAAAGAGCAGCGGGGCGAAGGCGGCCAGCGTGGTCAGGGTCGAAGCGGTGATCGGCCAGGCCATGCGCCGCGCCGCCTGGGAGTAGGCCTCGCGCCGCGCCAGCCCCTCGGCCATCTTGCGGTCGGCGAACTCGGTGACCACGATGGCGCCGTCGATCAGCATGCCGGCGGCGAGGATCAGGCTGAACAGCACCACGATGTTCATGGTCATCCCCATCAGCGACAGCACCAGGATGCCGGCGAGGAACGAGCCGGGGATCGCCAGCCCGACCAGCCCCGCCGAGCGCAGACCGAGCGCGGCGACGATCACCACCATCACCAGCGCCACCGCGGAAAGGATGTTGTTCTGCAGGTCGGAGAGCATGTTGCGCACTTCGCTGGAGCGATCACCGCTGAAGCTCACCTCTACCCCGGCGGGCCAGTGGGCGCTCTCCTCGGCGACCAGCGCCTTCACCTTCTCGATGGTCTCGATGATGTTCTCGCCGGTGCGCTTGGCGACCTCCAGGGTCACCGCCGGCCGCCCGCCGACCCGGGCGAAGCCGTCGGGGTCCTTGTAGGTGCGGCGCACGGTGGCCACGTCGCGCACCGTGATCACCCGATCGCCGCGCACCTTCAGCGGCAGGTCGAGCAGGTCCTTGGCGCTCTCGATCAGCCCCGGCACCTTCACCGGGAAGCGGCCGGAACCGGTATCGAGGGTGCCGGCGGCGACCAGCTGGTTGTTGCGCGCCACCAGGGCGAAGACCTCGGCCTGGGCGATGCCGTGGCTCTCCATCCGCGCCGGGTCGAGGAGGATCTCCACCGCGTCCTCGCGATCGCCACCGATCTCGGCGTCGAGCACCTCGGTGATCCCCTCGATCTTGTCGCGCAGGTCGCGGGCGAGGGTCACCAGGGTGCGCTCCGGCACGTCGCCGGCGAGCGCCACCACCAGCACCGGAAAGAGCGAGACGTTGACCTCGTTGACGATGGGCTCGTCGGTGTCGTCGGGCAGCTCGGCCTTGGCCAGGTCGACCTTCTCGCGCACGTCGTTGAGCGCCTTGTCGGCGTCGAAGCCGGCCTCGAACTCGAGCACCACCGAGGCCTGCCCCTCGCGGGCGGTGGCGCGCATCTCCTTGATCCCCTCGACCCCCTGCAGCTCCTTCTCCATCGGGCGCACCAGCAGCCGCTCGGCGTCCTCCGGGGAGATCCCCTCGTGGCTCATGGAGACGTAGAGGATCGGGATGGCGACGTCGGGGTCGGACTCCTTGGGGATTTCGGAGTAGGCGTAGCTGCCGGCGATGAGGATGAAGGCGAGCGCCATCAGCACCGTGCGCGAGCGGTCCAGGGAGACGGTGATCAACGAGCGCATCAGGAAATCTCCCTGGGATTTCCTGCGTTGGAAAAGGAGTGCGTCGGCGCGGCCGCCGGCCCGTCATCCGAAGGCTTCGGCGTCGTCCCCTCGCTCTCCTCGGCGGCCTTCACCTTCTGGCCGTCGAGGACGAACCCCTGGCCGACCACGATCATCCGCACCGTCTGCGGCAGGCCGGCAAGCCACACCCCGCCGCTGTCGGCGCGCACCACCTCGGCGGGGTGGAATTGGACCGTGCCGTCCTCATCCACCGTCTTCACCCCGGTCTCGCCGTCGTCGTCGAGCGACAGCAGGGCGGCGGAGACGTAGTGGGCGGGGAGCGACTCCACGTCGATGGAGATCACCGCGGTGACCCCGGCGGCGAGCCCGCCGTCGCCGTTGGGCAGCTCCAGCTCGACGGTGAAGGTGCGGGTCTCGGGGTCGGCGGTGGCGGCGACGTAGCGGATCGTCCCGTCCACCCGCTGGCCGGTGACCAGCCGGGCGTGGCCCAGCTGCCCGCGGTGCAGCAGCCCCACCTCCTGCTCGGTGGCCTGGGCGGTGACGATCAGCGGCGCGAGCTCCACCACGGTGGCCACCGGGTCGCCCACCGCCACGTAGTCCCCCACCTCCACCACCCGCTCCTCCAGCCGACCGGCGAAGGGGGCGCTGATCTCCAGGTGGCGGATGTCGAGCTGGATCGCGCGCAGCTCCGCCTGCGCCTGCTCCAGTTGGGTCAAGGTCTCGGCCAATTGGGTCTTGGCGCGCAGATTCTCCTTGTGCAGTTTCTTCGCCGCCCGGTACTCCAGCTCCCGCTGATGGACCTGCGCCTCGGCGCGGCTCAGGTCATCGCGGCGGGTGCGCGGATCGATGCGCACCACCCGGTCGCCGGCGGCGAGATCCCCGCCGCGCTCGGCCGCCACCTCCACCACCCGCCCCTCGGTCTCCGCCTTGAGGGTCACCAGGCGGGCCGGCGCGGTGTGGCCGTGGAGCACCAGTTGGCGCTCCACCGTCTCGGCCTGCAGGGTGCGCACCCGCACCGTCGGCAGCGGCCGCGCCTTCGGCGGCGCCTTCGCCACGGGGATCTCGGTCTTGCCGTTGGCCTCCTTGGGAACGAACTGTCCGGAACCGAGCCAGGCGGCCAGGGCCACCGCAAAGCCCAGTGCCAACCACTGGGAGCGATTGAGTCTCATCGGGAGGAACCCTCTTTGATGGCGTCAACCAATTCGCCCTTATGGGCGTCGATATAGTCGATCGCGGCACCGAACACCGCCGTGGCGTAACCGGCGACGAAGCGCAGGGCGGGGGTGAGCTCACCGGCCTCGGGGCACTCGACATCGCACCCCTCGACCATCCGGCGCATCTCCTCGAAGCCCCGCTGCCGCTCCTCCAACACCTCGGCCAGCCGGGCCGGCGGCAGCAGATGGGCAAAGTAGATCAGCACCAGGAACTCCGAACGCACCTTGTGCTCCGGCGAGGTGGCCGCCAGTTCGGCGGCGAAGGCGGCGCGACCCGCCGCGGTGATGCGGTAGACCTTCTTGTCCGGACGCCCCTCCTGGGGCACCTCGGTACAGGTCACCAGCCCCTCCTCCTCGGCCTTCTTAAGCGCCGGATAGATGGAGCCGAAACCGGCGGCGAAGAAGTGCTGGAAGGCATCCTCAAAGCGCTTCTTGATCTCATAGCCGCTCGCCTCGCCGAGGCAGAGGACGCCGAGGGTTAGGGTCTTTACATCCACTGCGGAGGTCCTGTGCCCGAAAATATATCGTTAAGATATAGATCGTTCCGATATATATCAAGTCGAAATATTTCACAGAATGAAGACGGGACCGGCGTCAGGCATCACGCGTGTGTCACGGGCGCTGGCGGGATCGTGATCAATTGCCGTGCGGTTGAGACACGTTTCGAGGAGACTCCTAGCCCGCCTCCCGAATGCGTTGCGGTATCTCCTTGACGCCCCTGCGGAAGGGGTGAACAATCGATATTAACCTTGAAAATTATATGATTATTGCATTGGGGTACGGGTGTGGGTGCGGATCTGAAGAGCGAATCCGACGTGGATCCTGTCGGTGCCGACGTCGCCCCCCGGGGATGATGGGGCAAGGGACTCATGTACAAGATTCTGATCATCGACGATCACCCCCTGGTGCGGGACGGCGTGCGACTGTTGTTGGCGGGGTTGGATGCGCGGGTGGAACTGTTCGAGGCCGGGGATTGCGAGGCGGCACTGGGGCAGCTACCGGCCATCGGTCGCCTCGACTTGGTGCTGCTGGATTTGGGACTCCCGGGAACCGGCGGCTTGGCCGGCATTCCCCTCTTCCGTCGGGCACTCGCCGACACCCCGATCATGGTGCTCTCCGCCTCCGAAAAAGCAGACGACGTGCGACAGGCCTTCGCGGCCGGGGCGCGCGGCTATCTCCCAAAATCCTGTGGCGGCGAAGTGATGTGCGAGGCGATTCACCAGCTCCTCTCCGGCAGGGTCTATCTGCCCCCATCCGTGGCTCTGGCGGACGATAGGCCGGCTGCGCCCGCCGCGGCGCCTACCGAGTCGGTACCTTTGACCCCGCGTCAACTGGAGGTTCTGACCCTGGTAACGCGCGGGAGTCCCAACAAGGAGATCGCCCGCCGGCTCAACATGGCCGAGGGCACCGTGCGCGTCCATCTGTCCGCCATCTTCAAGGCCCTGGAGGTCAACAATCGGACGGAGGCGGCCTATGCCGCCAACCGCCTCGGTCTCGTGGTTGATCCGTCTGGCGCTTCCTCTGCGGGCAGAGGATAGGCGAATGAGCCGTGGGGTTGCGCAAATGAACGCGGACTCATACCGGGGAAAACCTTCGTAGATCCCGGGTTGAAGATTTACGACGCCTCCCTCATGCGACAAGCCTTTCGCAGGGTCTCGATGGCCGCATGCACCGTGGCCGCACTCTCCGGGGTGGTGAGCGCCGAGATCTCCTCCAGTGCATTCGCCGCCTCGGCGATGTCGTCGAAACCGAACAGTTGGCTGTGCCCTTTGGCGGTGTGGGCAAGAGCGGTCAGTGCCGGAAATTCCCCGCGGTCGGCGGCGCGGGCCATTGCCTGGAGATCGTGCTCCATCTGCGCGAAGTAGCGCGGCAGCAGCGGTTGCAGCGAAGGGTCCGTTCGATCGTCTCCGAACACCGGAGGGGCTACGCCATGAAGGTATCGATGGAGCGTTTCGAAGAGCTTCGCGCGGGAAATCGGTTTGCTGAGGTAGCCATCCGCGCCGGCGCGTTGCGCTCGCTGCCTGTTCTCGCTGAGGCCGTCGGCGGTGACGATGACGATGGGCGTCGGAGTGTGCCGATGCTTCTTTTCCCAGCGGCGGATCGCGCGGGTGGCCTCGATGCCGTCCATATCGGGCATCCGCAGGTCCATCAAGACGACGTCGAACGGCTCGGCGCGTAGCGCCGCAACGCCCTCCAGACCGCTCGCCGCGAACCGCAGCCGGCACGGCACGTCGCTCAGGTACTCTTCGATCACCCGGCAGTTGAGCGGTGAGTCCTCCACCACCAGCGCCTTGAACGGCGTCGCCGGTGCCATCATCGGCGCACTTTCACCGACCGGCACCGCCTCGTCGGTCGCCGCCAACGGGAGGATGAAATCGAACACGGCACCGCCTTCCGGGCGGTTGTCGGCGTGGATACGCCCCCCCATCCGTTCAACCAGATTGCGCGAGATCGCCAGCCCCAGACCGGTGCCGGAATAGACGCGGGCGGGGGATGCATCCGCCTGTTGAAACGGCTCGAAGATCCGCTCGAGGGTGCCGCCGGGGATCCCCTCACCGGTATCACTGACGGCGAAGTGGATGCCTCCCGAGGGGGGGACTGCGGCGCGCACCGACACCTCGATTCGTCCCGTGTCGGTGAATTTGACGGCGTTGCCGATGAGGTTGATCAAGATCTGCCGCAGGCGCTTCCCGTCCCCCACGACGCGCGGCGGCAAATGCTCCCCGAGCGCCACCGTCAGTTCCAACCCCTTGGTCGCAGCCAGGGTGTGAACGGTGGCGGCGGCATCGGCGACCGTCTCGCGGAGATCGAACGGGGCGTCGGTGGTGACCTCGGCACCGGCTTCCAACCGGGAAAAGTCGAGGATGTCGCCGATCAGCTCGTCGAGGTGACGGCTGGCGGTGGCGAGGATCTCCAACCGGCGTCGCCGGCGCGCATCGTCCGTCGGCGCATCTTCGGTGAGGATCTCGGTCATCGCCAGAATCGAGTTCAGCGGGGTGCGGATTTCGTGGCTCATCACCGCCAGAAACTCACCCTTCACCCGGCTCGCCTCCAGGGCGCGCTCCTCGGCCCGTCGCCGTTCGGCGATCTCGCCCTCCAACCGCTTGCCCTGGAGCCACTCCTGGCGGCCGGCGCGGTTCATTCCGCGAACCGCCCCGGCACCGATGGCAATGACGCCAAGCAACACAACCGGATGGCGGATGATGCTCTCCAGCTCACCCTGGGCGATGTAGGCATACCCCGCCACCAGATACCCGCTGCCGAGCAGCGACGCCCAGGTGGTCAACGACCAGCGGATGGGAATGAAGATGTAGAAGATCAGGATCACGAAGGAGAAAAAGGGGGCGCTGATCAGATTGATCACAAATCCGGCTTGGTGATAGGCGAGCATCTCCACCGTCTCCGAGATTCCGGTGAGCAACTCGGCGGCGAATACCGCCGTCTGCAGGCGGCGGGAGGGGAACGCGGCGCGGCTTTCGGCGATCGCCCAGCCGAACGCGGCGAACAGCGCCAAACGTGCACCACCGACGGCCCACAGGGCGGAACCGGTCTTGAGATCCAGGTAGTTCTGATAGAACGCCAGGAGGTAGGCGATGACACTGATCGTCAACACCACCCGCAACTGACGTGACTGCTCCGGCCAGTGGACACGCAGGTAGCATCGCTCGCGATCGTGGTTGTTGAACTCACCGGTAATCGGCGAAAGCGATTCGTCAGCCGGTAACGGGTTGTCGAGCGGTGGCATGTTTCGATCTTTTCCGCGAGTTGCGGGAATTGTCCCACGGACGTCTTCCAGGATCGGGCTCTCCCCGCCCTCGCGGAATCTTACCGACCTGTTCGCTTCCTTGTTCTCGCGGACACAAGGTTCGATTTCACAAGAGCTGCCAAGACGATCCACCCTGCGCGGGCGGCGCCATATGACAACGCGCCTAAGACACTTGTCGTATTTACCTTCGCCGAGTGCTGCGCGCACCATGCCCGCTCGCCGCAGCTCGAGCGGGGAGCCAAATGGTTTCCTCCCAACGGGACCCCTGCCTCGCCGATCCCGATCTGCCGCGACGCCCGAACCAGCGGTCGGAAACCGCGCCATCCAATTCGTCGAACGCTGCCGGCCATTCGACACGTGATGGTGCACCGAACGTCACATCATGCAAGGAGCAATCAAGCAATGAATTCACCGTTGTTCTCATCCGCACTGGGTCAGATCGACCCCTACACCGTCCTGCGCACCGAAGCCGCGCCACAACGCCTGCGGCGTCGGCGGCCGCTCCCCGACGGGGCGCTCGGCGCGTCACAAACACCGACCAACAAGGAAATCCTGGACGCCGCCAGGGCCCACTATGAAAGCCAGCACAAGGTTGTCGACGCGATCACCTTGGCGGGTCAACACTACGTCGAAACCTCTTCCGGACACAGGAGTGTAGCCACACTCAACGCATATGACTGGAAGTCGCAGCAGGCCGCGCCAATTACACCTACGGCGCATCTGGTTTCCTCCTCGCCGATCATCCAACCCGCCTTGCAGGCGGCATACGACAGTGGGCACGGCGGTAGCATCTCCATCGGTATTTCGGAAAACGCTCAGGTTGTCGTCGGAGAGGAAGGCGGAATCGGCGTTGCCTGGAACCAGCAAGGGCGCTCCGCGGGGGTGGGCTATGCGGCAGGGAGGTTGGGATTGGATATCGACGTGGCCATCAATCTCCAACTCAGCTTCTGGGCCGCCGACTTGACGGGCCTCGCGGGCGATTTCGTGGGACTCGAAATTTCCGCCGACGCGGGCGTAGGAGCGACGCTCGGCATCTACCTCAATCCGAACAATCTGAATTTCACCGGTTTTTCAGTCGGAGTTGGCGCTGGAATCGGAGGCGGCGCATCTATCGTCGCCGGATATACCTGGGTGTTTTGACCCGAATTTCCCACCAAAGGACCCGCGAAGACCCGGCATCCTGGTGAGAAATGCCGATTGAGGCTGAGCCACTCTTCGCTGTCCGTTTCAAATCAAGCGTCCAAAGGAAAAGGAGATTTTCCATGTTTGCAGAAATACTCGACCGCACGACGGCGGAAAACATGCGCACATCCATTGACATCTCCCGGTTACCCGCCGGCCACCCAATGCTCGCCGCCAATGCGCCGACCAATCAACAGATCTTGGATGAAACCAAGAAATTCTATGCGGCGCACCAGAACCTTGTGGATATCGCCACAAATAACGCGAGCAGCGCGGCGCGGGATAAGACATTCGTCAACGAACTGAACAACAACACACAGGCATTTCGGAACAAGTCACTTCCTGGAGGGGCCATACAACTGACCAGCGAATCCCTCTTCGGCGACGCTGCCAGCGGGGGAATATTTGGGCCCATCCTGAAAAACATACATGCGAGCGACCTGTTTACGACCATAGGCGTCGGTGTCAGCGCCCAAGTCGAAGTCTTTGTCGGCGGTTTTGGCGGTCTCGGCTGCGCATTCGACATTCTCAATCGCGAATCTCCCCGGGGCTATGGTTACGCCACCGGGGAGTTGGGCTTTGCCGTCGCCTTCGATGTCAACCTTCAACTTCTCATATTCAACAAGCTGCCTTCGAATCTGAATCTGGGGGTGTATGGCGCGACGGTTACAGCGGATGTAGGCCTGGGAGCCACGTTCGCCCCGTTTTTCACGACGGAAAAAGGTACACCGACCATCCTCGGCTTCTCGGTGGCCATCGGCGCCGGCCTGGGTTTGGGAGTCTCCGCCTTCGCCGGGCACATCTGGGCCTTCTAATGATTGCGGAACCGTCCGGCTGATTCGACAACCATCGTCGCGGAGGCACGCCCGGCCACCGCCCCAGGCGGTGGCCGGGCGGCAGCTGACTCAACGGCCGAGCAGCGGCAGGACGAGGTCGTTGAAGCCCTCGCGATCGAGGGAGCCGTGAATCAGCTCGTGGACCTTCCCATCCGGGGTGATCACGACGTTGTAGGGCACCACCCCCTGGTCGTTGCCCCAGTGGGAAAGGAGCCGGGTATTGGCCTCTCCGGCCACCAGCACCGGGTAGTTGATCCCCAGGGTGCGCCGCACGTTGGCCAGCTTGGCGGGGTCGTCGACACCGACCCCGATCACCTGCAACCCCTGCCCGGCGTAGCGCTCCTGGAAGCGCACCAGATCGCGGATCTCGTACTGACAAGGCGCGCACCAGCTGGCCCAGAAGTTGACCAGCAGGGTCTTGCCGCGCCACTCCTCCAAACCATGGTCGGCCCCCTCCAGGTCGGGCAGGCGCAGCGCCGGCGCCGGATCGTCCACCGCCAACCCCGGCGCGGCGGGCCGCTTCACCGTGGGCGAGGGTGCCGACACCGCGGCGACCGCTGCCTCGGCGTTCGGCCCCACCGGCGAGGCGCCGCGGCTCCAGTAGCCAAGGGCGACGCCGCCCCCCAACACCAGCAGCAACGCAAAGAACCGCTTCCCCTCCATGCTCATTTCGCCGCCGCCGAATCGGGCAGCCGCCAATCGACCGGGAAGCGCCCGCTGAGCTCCTTCAGGTAGGGGCCCATCCGCTCGGTCACTACCGCCCGCGCCACCCGGTCCTTGACCGCC
The DNA here is from genome assembly GCF_054657215.1 of Endothiovibrio diazotrophicus. Taxonomy (NCBI): domain Bacteria; kingdom Pseudomonadati; phylum Pseudomonadota; class Gammaproteobacteria; order Chromatiales; family Thioalkalispiraceae; genus Endothiovibrio; species Endothiovibrio diazotrophicus. The sequence goes on along the minus strand of NZ_BAAHXB010000082.1, from coordinate 13,879 downwards.
TCGTAGTACATCTGGCGCCCCAGCTTCCGCTCGAGGATGATCACCAAGTGGAACCCCTGCGGGGTCTCGATCACCGGACTGACCCGGTTGTCCTCCAGCCCGCTCATCGCCGCTTCGATCTGCGGCATGCCGCTACCGGCGGGGAGCCACCCCATGTCCCCCTTCTGCTCCCGGCCGAAGGGGTCGATGCTCAGCTGGGAGGCCAATTCGAAGAAGTTCTCGCCGGCGACGATCCGCGCGCGAACCGCCTCCGCCTCCGCGCGGCTCTTCAGCACGATCTGCCCCACATGGCGCCGCTCCGGCACCCGCGAGAGATCGGGATGGGCGTCGAAGTAGGCCTTCAGCGCCTCCTCGTCGGCGAGCCATTCACCCTGCTTGCGTTCCATCAGCAGCGCCGGCAGCCGTTCCGCGGCAAAGGCGTCGACCAGGGCGGAGACGTCGATCCCCTCCTCCTCCGCGGCGCGCGCGCCGAGCACCTGCTCGACCCGCTCACGCAGCTTCAGCAGCAGCTCCTCGTGGCTCTCGCCGGGTTCGGCGCCGATCTCCGCGGCGCGCACTTCGATTCCGTCGCCGCTGGCGAGCACGCTCTCCGGCGCCATCGTCGGCGAGAGGTTCTTCTCCTCGTACTTCAGGTGGTACTTGTCGGCCAGGTGGGCCAGCGCCACCGCCTTGAAGGCCCGGTACTGGGTGGAGCGGTAGGCGGACTTGGCGGCGGCCAGCGCATCGGGCTCCCCCTGGTAGCGCTCCTTGAGGCGGGCCTGCTCGTCGGCCGGGATCTCGATGCGCTCGCGGACCCCCTCCATGTAGGCGCGGTAGAGCAGCGCCAGCCGCTGCTCCTTCAGCTCGTCGCGGTAGGCGGGCAGCTCGTCGAGCTTGAGGCGCCGCGCCTCCAGCAGCAGCAGGCGGGAGGTGACCAGGCGCTGCAGCATGCCACCGCGCAGCCCCGCCTGGCTCTTGCGGTCCATGGCGACGAACTGGGTGGCGAACGGCGAACTCTGGATCGCCTCCTCCAGTTGCGCCGCGGTGATCGTCTCGCCCCCCACCCCGACCAGCACCTGATCGGCGTTGGCCCGGGCCCCGCCGGCCAGCGCGCTCAGCAGCAACAGGGCGGAAACGGAGCGGGTGCGCAGTGATTTGGACAGTTGAATCATGTCGGTGCGTGAATTCCGTCGTGGTGACCCACAGGGTTGCGGATCAGCAAAGATAAAGCAAAAAGGGGGCGGGCATTACGCCCGCCCCCAGCCGGTATTCCACCCTCCCCCGCCACGACGGCGGGGGGTTGGATGGAGGCCGCCCATCCAGCGGGCGGCCGGTTGTCGCCAAGGCTTACTCGGGGATCTTCCCGCCGAGGTCCGGCGCAGAGGCGTGCATCCACTGGACGGCGGAGTCGAAGTCCTCAAGGATCGACTTGCCCTTCCAGACATGCTCCTTCTTGTTGGCCACCAGCGGAACCCCCTTGTCGTTGGTGAAGTGGCAGGCCGCACAGGTCAACGGACCGTGGGAGCCGTTGGGGTTGTACTGGGTCGGCTGCTTGTAGGTGGTCCAGTCGGTGTCCGAGGTCACCGGGTAGAGGCCGTGGATGGACTCATGGCAGGTCTGGCAGGCGAGGCCCGCGTGACCCTTGGTGTAGCGCATCAGGCTGTACTTGCCGGGCTGGTTGATCGGGAAGGCGACGCCCCCCTGACCCTCCACGAACGGCGCGGCGTGGCAATCCGCACAGTGCGGGGCACCGGGCGAGATCCAGTAGTCACGGCCATGGGTGGCGGCCTCGTAGGGCACCGCCAGGGCACCGGTGGCCCCCTCGGGCAGCTTCAGCGACTTCGGATCCACCGCCGGGTTGGCGGAGAGGATCTTGACGTTGATGTCGCCATCCTCGTCCTTGGTCACCAGCGGACCGTTGCCCTTCAGCGCGATCACCGCGATGTCGGGCACCAGACGCTCCCGAGCCCAGGTCAGCAGGATACCGGACTTCCCGGGGGTGTCGTGACCCTTCGCGTCGGGCACCACCTTGGGATCCATGTACTTCTCTTCCAGCTCCTTCTTGCTCACGCCGATCGCCTTGGCAATCTCGTCGAGGGACTTGTTGCGCAGGGTCTCGCCGGTCTGCTTGAAGGCGTTCTCCAGGTTGTCACGCTGATACAGCTCGCGGGAGAGCTGGTTGTGGCAGTTGGTGCACCACAGACCCTTGCCCCCGTCGCCGGTACCGATCTGCGAGACGTTGGTCTTCAACCACTCGCCCACCGCGTTGAGGTGCTCGGGGGTGCCGACACCGTCCTTGTCCTTGGCCGGGTTGGAGTGGACGTCGCGACCGACGTAGCAGCCGCCCTTGGCATCGCGATTGTCGCCGTTGGCGTAGGCGTTCTTGCCGTCCGCGGTGATCGGGTAGCCGTCCATGTTGCCGTCCTGACGGTGCGCCGGGTGGCAGCCCTGGCAGGAGGCGGTACGGCCGTGCTCGTCCGGCATCGGCACGTTGGTCTGGTGCACGGTGTGGATCGCCTGGGTGAGCGGCGGGATCACGTGATCCTTGCCGTCCTTGCCCTTGTGGGTCTTGGAGTTGAGCACCCCGATGACGTTGTCGGCGTGGCACTTCTGGCAGAGCACCGGGTCGTGACCGAGACGGTTGGCGGTGTCGCGGCTGGAGCCCTGGTAGTTCTTGGTGAAGTCGGTGCCGTGACGATCGTCGTGCATCTCCAGGATGGAGAGCGAGGTGGCCTTCAGATTGGCGATCCAATCGGAGGCACCGAGCCCCTTCCAGAAGGCGCGTTCGGTCTTGTACAGCTTGTACTTCTTGCCGTTGGCCGTCTCGTTGGAGTGGCAGTTGGCGCAGTTGGGGATGTCGATCGGGTTGGTGCCAACGAAGGAGACGGGCTTGCCGCTCTTGCCGTCGATCACCGGCTCCCCGCTCTTGGCGTCGACCATCCGCACCCAGGCCTGCTGGTAGGGCTGGATATCGCTCTCCACGATGCTCAGCAGATCCTTGGATTTGCGATCGTTGAACGGTGTCAGCGGCAGACCGAGGGCGTCCCAGATGCCGGGGTTGGTGAGCACGATCGGCACGTTGTCGAGCACCGGGGACTTGGTGTAGACGATGGTCCCCTCCTCACCGGTGTAGTGGAGGAAACCGCCGTTCATCGGGCTGGGCGCGGCGGCGCCGGCCGGACCGTTGTCCTTGGGAACCGGGATCTCCAGACCGACCCGCAACTTCTCGCTGTCCTTGCTGGTGCCCTTCGGGTTGGTGCCCTTGAGGTCCTTGTAGACGTAGAGATGGGTGAAATAGGCGTTGGCCACGTTCTCGTTGGGGCCGTACTTGCCGTCACCGTTGACGTCGTAGGGGACGTTCCAATACTTGAGCTTGTTGCCCTCGGAGTAGGTGTTGTCGAGGTGACCGTAGGCCAGTTTGTAGCGGTTCTTGCCGTCCTCCAGGACGCTGTGGTCATCCTCGGCGGCCTCGAGCAGCTCCGGCCAGCGCTTCTTCGAGCTCGGGGTCTTGATGACCTGGCTCTGAATGGAGTTGTAGGGCGGCAACACGCAGCAGTAACTGAAATCGAAACCGGTGCAGTGCATGCCCAGTTCATAGTTGATGCTGATGTTGTACTCGTTCAGCGGCGAGAAGGGGGAGTGCTCGGACTTCATCGCCGCCGAGCCTCCCTTCTCTCCGCTGTCGTTCTGGGCCATTTGCGTACTGCAGCCGGTAACGGCCGCCGCACACAGGGCCGCGTAGACCCACGGTCTAATTCGCATGGTTAAACCCCCAATCGACATCCTGATACATCGGCCGCCACCTTGCGTGGCGACCCCACAGCGTCCCGGCCCCTGCCGGCCGATGGCATCCAAGCGCCCTTGGCTGCCCCACCGGTGCAATCCCTGCTAACGCATTTTTTCCCTGATTCCACCGGCATCGCCGATGAACCCCGCCCGGCATTCACGCGCTTTTTATGCGGGTAACTACGGATCTTGCCGCGGCCAAACCCGATATGTCAAATCCGGGCACTTTTCGGCCCGGATTGTTGTTTTACAGCCGCTCTCCACGGGGCCCCGTACCGCGGCAGCAACAAACAACTAACTTATTGTTAAAACACAACAAATTAATTAAAAAAGAAAATATGTAAAATTTATATAAAGGGAAAAAACAATAGAAATTAATTAAATACTAATTAATCGCCTTCCATTTCCAAACTGTGCGCCAGGCGGAAGCGCCCTTCAGCCTGTGTCCCCTCCCCTCGTTCTTTCCACCTCGTCATTCCCACCGGCACCTCGATCGCGGTTGGTGTATGTTTCGGGTCCATCTGAAACATTGAGCGAAACGTCACCGGAGCAAGACCCGCCATGCTCGAAAACATCGCACTGTTCAACGGGATGCCCACCCGCGAACTACACATCCTGGAGGGCTACACCAGCCGCCGCCGGGTCGACGCAGGCACCGTACTGTTTCGCGAGGGGGACGAGAGCCGCTACGTCTATTGCATCCTCTCCGGGGGGGTGCGGGTCTATCTGAGCAGCAGCCAGGGACGGGAGTACACCATCAACACCCTCGGCCCCGGCGAATATTTCGGCGAACTGGCGCTGGTCGACGACACCCGCCGCTCGGCCAGCGTCGAGACGCTCGACGAGACCCTGCTGATGCGTCTCTCCCAGCACGACCTGGAGCGCTGCATGCAGGAGCACGCGGCGGTCGCCATCAACCTGTTCCAGCGCCTGGCGGTGCGGGTGCGCGAACTGACCCGCGAGGTGCGCGGCTTCGCCCTGCTGAGCAAGCGCGAGCGGCTCCAGCAGCTGCTGCTCGAACTGGCCGAAGGGCAGTCGGGGGTGCGGGTGGTGCGCAACCGCCCCACCCACGAACAGCTGGCCGAACGGATCGGTGCCTCGCGTGAGATGGTCACCCGCCTGCTGCGCGAGCTGGAGCGCAACGGGCTGATCGAGAAACGGGGGCGGAGCCTGCTGATCCAACCCGCCTTGGCGGAGCCGTTCCTCGACAACTTCTGACGTCGACGTCCGGTGCCAACGTGAAAGGCGCCATTGTGAAAGCACGCGGAGATGAGAACTCGACAGTAGGGTGTGCCGAGATACGAGGCGCGCTGCCCTCTCCGACCGGTGCGCCTCCTACCGTCGGCACACCCTACCCGACTTTCATCGTCCGGGGTGGCTCAACGGCTGTCCATGATCGTCAACGGGTTCTCGGATTCGCCGGCCCCCAAGCTCGTGGACCTGCATGTGATCCATTACCGTGCCTGAGCGGGCGCCCCGAGCCATCATGCGCCGCGGCCCATCGGCGGCCGGCGACCGGGCACGACCGCCGCGCGAAAAGCGGTACCCTGTCTCTCCTCCAATCCAGACCCAAGGAACCGAGATGAACCTGCGACTCTCCCGCCTTCCTGCCATCCCCGCCGCGCTCGCACTCTCGCTGCTCTCGGCGCTGCCGCCAGTGGCGAGCGCCGACGAGGGGTATTTCGTCGAGGCCGGCGTCGGCTATGGCGAGACGACCTTCGACCCCGACTACACCTTCGTCGACGGCAGCCCTTCCCAATCGTTCAGCGATCAGCAGCGGGGCAGGATAACGAGCGTGGGGTTCGGCTACGAGAAGGCGCTGAGCGAACGGTTCTCCCTCGCCATCAGCGCGAACCTCGTCGACCAGCAGGCGGAATGGACCCTCTACCTGCCGTGGGAGCCGGCCTGGTTCAGCTACGAGATCCCCCGCACCCTGGGCCTGATCCTCACCCCGGCGTGGCAGCCCGCCCCGCGGTGGCGGCTGTTCGCCGAGCTCGGCCTGATCTCGGGCGAGGTGAAGGAGCGCAAATACTCCGCCGTGACCAGCCACTACGATGCGGACGAATGGGTCAGCGGGCTACTCCTCGGCGTCGGCGTCGGCTACCGCCTCAACGACCGCCTGGAGATCACCCTCGGCCGCCGCGAGATGCGCTACGACGACCTCACCTACAGCACCCGGCTGCCCGACGGCAGCCAGCGGGCCACCGTCACCGACTCACCGACCACCGCCTACACCTCGCTCGGCCTGCGCTACCGGTTTTGAGCGTCCCGCGGCGGCGGGATGGATGGTTATGCCGAGAGGTTGCGCAGACTGCCGTTCGGCATCCCCGACGGGGCCCTCTGCAGGTGGCGCTGGGCGAAGGCCGGGTCACCGGAGGAGAGGGCGTTGCCGACCTGCTCCAGGGCGGCTTGCAACGGATTGCAGCCGTCGCCGTTTTCGGACGGTGATCAGGATTCGACCACCCATGGGCGGCGCCGGGCGGTCGGAGGAGAGGCCTCCCGGAGCCCCCCCCTCTCCACCGACGCCCGCCTGATATCCAGTCGATGGAGGAGCCCGCAAGGGTCTGTCAGTTCGGAGTAAAACTGTGTAAATCCCTGCGCGGCGCCAGTGACCGGCGAGGCCAACGGCGTTATTTTCCTCCTCACGCAGCGCGTTTCCGCGCGGCGTCGGCCACTGCGATAGCGGTAAACGCCCCACCCGCACAGATGACGCACAAAGGAGACACTCCCATGAGAACCCCCACGCTCTTGCTGCTGCTGACCGCCCTCGCCGCCGCGCCGGTACTGCACGCCGAACCGCCGGATGCCCCGCCGGACGGCGGGAGGGGGCCGCGCGGCGGTCCGCCGCCCGAGGCCTTTGGCGCCTGCGAGGGGAAGAGTGCCGGCGACAGCGCCGAATTCACCGACCGTCGCGGAGAGACCCGCCAAGGCACCTGCGAGGAGTCTCCCGACGGGTTGGTGCTGCGCCCCGCGGGTGGCGCTGGCGGCGGTCCCGGCGGCGGACCGCAGAGCGGCGATCGCCGCGGCCCGCCGCCGGAGGCCTATACGGCGTGCGAGGGGAAGAGTGCCGGTGAGCGCGCGGAGATGAATACCCCACGGGGCGACACGATGCAGGGCACCTGCGAGGAGTCGCCGGAGGGGCTGGTGCTACGACCGGAGCGCAATCGCCGCCGGCCCCCGGCGGACGAGGCCAACCGCTAACAGCGATCGAACACGCACTCGAGCAGCCGCTCGCGCGAATCGACGATCTGCGCGCACGCCATCTCGATCATCGCGTTGACCACCGCCCCTGCCGACTCCCCGGCCTGGCGGAAGTCGGTGCGGATACCGATGATCCGGCGACCGTCCATGGCGGAGCGGTAGAAATAGCCGATCTCCCACGCGGTGCCGTCGTCCACCTGGGCTCCGTCGAGCAGCGCCAGCAGCAGATCGCAGCGCTCCAGGCCCTCCCGGCAGCGGCGGAAGATCTCCCCGCGGGCGCGATCGCCGAGCGCGTCGATCTCCCGCTGATCGATCAGCTCGTAGGGCCAGACGACCTCGACCTCCCGCTGGAGCTCCCGCGCCCGTTCCAGCAGCAGGCGCCTGGTCTCCCGATGCCAAGCGCGCTCGGCCTGTGAGAACAGCGGGCCGGCGAGGTAGATGGTGGACATGGATGAGAACCGTCGATGGAAGGGCGGAGAGTACCGCCACCGGGGGACAGGCAAACGCCCCCGGTGGCAGGCCGAAAGCGGGTCACCTTACGGATTGACGGGGAAAAAGAAAAGTCCGGTGGGCGGGAACCGACTTCAATCCTCCTCGGCGAAGACCTGCTCGAGGGTCTGCGCATCGAGGATGCGCTCCCCCCATCGCTCCAGGGCCTCCTGCGAGGCCTCCTCCAGGCGGTCGCCGGCCCACTCCGGGAGGGGCCCGAAGCGCAGTGCGAGCAGCCGGCTCAGGAGGGTGCGCTCGCCCTTACGCTGCCCTTCTGCGAGCCCTTCCGCGAGCCCCATCTCACGCCCTTCGGCACGCCCTTCGGCACGCCCCTCTTCGAGCCCCTGGCGTCTCCAGCTCAGGGTCCAATCATCGGTCTCTTCGGCAAGCATCCGCTCCACCTCCGGTAGGTCATTGGGGTCCAGGAATTCTATAGCACCCTGTGAACGGCTCACCAGCAGTACGCGACCGATCCAGATGGCAAAGGAGCGGCGTAGACGGGTCTGTTCCGGGGCGCCGAGCCAACCGCGCAGGGCGCGGACCACTTGCAACACTTCGGCGGGGGAGCGGCTGTTCTCCAACCGGAAGAGGGCAGCGGCGAGGTTCTTCAGCGGTGCCAGCTCCGCTTCAGCGTAGCGGCGTTCTTCCAACACCAGATGGCGAAAGGCGGGCCGATAGGCCTCCAGGCCGCCCGGCACCGGCTCGATCAGCTCACCGATCTCCAGCGGCGCACTCCAGCGGGGACGACCGTTGTAGAGCACCAGCGGGAGCACCGGCGGCAGCCGGTCGCCGGATTTCAGACCTCCGCCCTTGAGCAAATCCTGGTAGAGCAGCCCCAGGTAGGTGAGCAGGCGCACCGCCATGAAGGGATCGACGGTCGACTGAAACTCCAGCAACAGATAGACGTAGACCCACCGCCCCCTCAGCCGCACCCGCCACACCATGTCGTCGATGCGCTCGCGCAAGTCGTCGCTGACGTAGCTGCCGGCGACCCGCTCCAGGGTTGCGAAGTCCAGCTCCCTAACCCACGCCTCATGGACGAATCCCTGCAAAAGGTCGCGCACCAGCTCCGGGTGGCTGAAGAGCTGTTTGTAGCCGGAGTCGTGGTCCGCCATCAGAATTCTCATTTAATGATCATCATCATTATCCGTTTTGTGTTTCAAAGTATTCAATTGGGAAAATTCTGATAGGGAGGGCCGTGCCCGACGTCACGACGAATCCGCTGTCCGGGGCCGGTGCCGACGGCGAGGCCACGGCGGGCGCGGCCCGCCCGATGCGCAGCCGACCGGTGCGGGCGGGCAACCACCCTCACATTCTTCGCGAACCGAACGTCCGGGTTGGCAACCGTCGGTGACGATCGGGCGATCTCCATCGGTGTTATCATCCATTTCCCGCGCATCGGGCGACGACAGAATGTGCCCGCAGCGGGACCTTCGGGGCCGCCACGCCCTCCCCCGCCACCACCCTTGAGACGAAGTGAGAACGATGAGCAACCGCGGATACATCATGGACAGCGCCAGCGAGGGAAACCGGCTGGAGGGGAAGACCGATCCGGTGGAGATGGTCCGTCAGCTGCGGTTGGTGGGGCTAGCGCCGGGAATGAGAGCGTTGGATGCAGGCGCCGGCACCGGGGCGGTGGCGCGGGTGATGGCGGAATTGGTGGGACCTACGGGAAAGGTCACCGCCCTCGACGCTTCGGCACAACGCATGGAGCAGGGGCAGCGGCTGGCCGCGGAAGAAGGGGTGGCCAACCTCGATTTCATCACCGGCAATCTGCTGGCCCCTCCAGTACCCAAGGGGAGTTTCGATTTCATCTGGAGTCGTTTCGTCTTCGAATACCTATCCGATGCCGACGGCGAGCACGCCATCGCTCAACTAACTGACCGGCTGGCGCCGGGAGGCATCCTGGCGATCGCCGACCTTGACGGGAATATGCTCTTCCATGACGGGCTCGACCCGAAATTGGAGGACAATCTGAACCGCATCATCGTCGGACTGGGGGAATCCTTCGACCCTTATGTAGGACGCAAACTCTACGGCCGCTTCTACCGACAAGGACTCAAGGATATTCAGGTTCACTGCATGCCTTATCATCTCTTCGCGGGACAAGCCTCAGAGAAAGATATCGAAAATTGGAAAGCCAAATTCGTCACCACCCGAGACTATGGCGTCGACATTCTAGGCAGCGAACGTAGTTACGAAGTCTTCGTAGCGAACTTTCTCGATTTTCTGCGTCGAGATGACACTTTGACGTATAGCACTCTATTTCTAGTAAGCGGAAAGAAACCGGTCTAATGAACAATGCGACCGCCACAACTACTAATCACCCAACAGCGGGGGAACTTTCCACCCGAGCGCTCAGAGCCTTATTGACTTACTACGCGACAGCTTATGGAGATGAGAACCTAAAAAGTGCAATCAACAAGGCCGGCTTTGGACACGGCATCGATGTAGATTATTTTTATGACGAAAACAACTGGGTCTCGTTCGATATTGGCCAGCAATTAATTGATGCCCTGGATGACGCTGCAGACGATCCAGAATATCTCGTAAATGCGGGACTTTCGTTGGCAAGCAAAGAAAACCTTGGCATGGTTTTCTCGACCTTTAAGTCATACGAGAACCCTCGCATCTGCTATCAGAGCCTATTTCCGACGCTGCCTCTATATAACCGGGTTGGTGTTTTCGAAATTCTCGACATTTCCGACACGTTCCTTCGCTTTCGCTATACCTCCCGAGTCGTTGAACCCAACCGCAGGTTCTCCGATTTTCGTATGAACCAGCTCGCTTCCCTAACCACTATCTGGGGCCTCCCCCCTGCAAAGGCACGCCGAACCCGCTATGACGTCCTGGAAAACGACCACGGTGCGATTTATGAATATGAGTTTCGTTGGGAACGTCTTCACTCCTATCGCCTCGTTTTCGCAGGGGCCCTATTGGGAACGATCCCAGCAGTCTTCTCTTTGGGGTTGGCTGTGCCCCCTACCTCCCTATTTCTCGCGTTGCTCGGCGCCACAACCGGAGGCTTAGCAGGAAAAGTCTTAACGGATCGACGCCGAATGAAGGATCAAGAGCATATCCTCCGAGACCAAACAGATGACCTGCTTCAGTCGGTTACCGAGATCCAAACCCGCTACGACGAAGTCCAAGCCCTCAACGTCTCCCTGGAACAGAAAGTCGAGGCGCGCACCGCCGAGCTGACCGTCGCCAACGAGCGTCTCACCGAACTGGACAAACTGAAGGACCGCTTCCTCGCCAGCATCTCCCACGAGCTGCGCACGCCGCTGGTGGCCCTCTCCTCCACCCTGCAGATGATCCTCAACGGCGACGGCGACCCGGCGCTGCACCGCTCGCTGCTGGAGAACGGCAGCGAGGCGCTGGACGACATGCTGGAGAACGTCAACGACCTGCTGCTGAAGAGCCGCTCGGAGCGGGGCATGATCGACCTGCGCTGGTCGGAACTGGAGGTCGGCGAATTCACCCGGCGGGCGCTCAACGTCTTCGGTCCCCTGGCCATGCGCAAGGGGCTGGTGCTGCACTTCGACAACCGGCTGGACGGGCCGCTCCCCCTCTACGCCGACCGACCGAAGCTGAAGAAGATCCTCAATAACCTGGTGGGCAATGCGCTGAAGTACACCGACCACGGCACGGTGACGGTGACCCTGGAGCGGACCGACCGGCGTTGCCTACTGAGCGTGGCCGACAGCGGCCGCGGCATCCCCGAAGGGGAGTTGGAGAGCATCTTCCAACCCTTCTTCCAGGCCTCCAACAACCCCCACCGCGAGGTTCAGGGCGCCGGCATCGGCCTCTCCCTGGTACGCGACCTGGTGCAGCTCCACCACGGCGGGATCACCGTGGAGAGCCGGCTCGGCGAAGGGAGCCGCTTCACCGTGGAGCTGCCCCTGGGCCACGACCACGTGGACTGGGAGCGGCTCGACGACTCGCCGCTCACCGAGGAGCCCGACCGGCGGGTCGACCTGCGCCTGCGCGGCTTCGACGACCTGGACCTCGCCCCCTTCTCAGAGCGCCGCGCCGACCGTCAGACGGTATTGCTGGTGGAGGACAACCCGCAGATCGTCCAGGTGCTCGGCTACCTGCTGCGCAGCCACTACGACCTCCACTTCGCCCGCGACGGCGAGGAGGGGCTGGAGCGGATCCGCGCCGCCCGGCCGGACCTGGTGATCAGCGACATCATGATGCCGCGGATGAACGGCTACGAGCTGCTCGCCGCGGTACGCGACGACCGCGCACTGAAGGGCACCCCGTTCATCCTGCTCACCTCCAAGGCCGACCGCATCTCCCGCCTGCGCGGCTTTGAAGAGGGGGCCGACGAATATCTGACCAAGCCGTTCAACAACGACGAGGTGCTGATCCGGGTACGCGGCCTGCTCCAGCGCAAGCGGCTGGAGATCGAGTTCGCCCACCTGGAGAAGATGGTCGCCCTGGGCCAACTGGCCGCCGGCATCGGCCACGAGATCAACAATCCCATCGCCTTCGCCACCAGCGCGGCGGAGACGGTGGAGAAGGCGTTCGGCGCGGTGGAGGCCGGGCGGATCGGCCTCGACGAGGGGATGAAGATGATGCGCGGGGCGCTGGAGCGGATCAAGGAGGGGACCCGCCGCGTCGCCGAGATCACCGAGGCGCTGCGCGGCTTCGTCCGTCAGGGGGCGAAGGGGTTCCAGCCCTACGACATCCATCCGGCGATCGAGGCAACGCTGACCATCCTCAACACCACCCACAAGGCCGAGGTCCGCTTCACCCGCCGCTTCGAGCTGGCGGAGAAGGTGGAGTGCAACATCAACCAGCTCAACCAGGTGATCCTCAATCTGGTGAAGAACGCCACCCAGGCGCTGGAGGGGGTGGAAGGGGCGGAGATCATCATCGCCACCGCGCGCGAGGGAGAGGAGGCGCGGATCGTGGTGGAGGACAACGGCCCCGGCATCCCGGCCGAGCTGCTCGGGCGCATCTTCGACCCCTTCTTCACCACCCGCGCCCTGGGCAGCGGCACCGGTCTGGGGCTGCACATCTGCCGCCAGATCGTCGACGAACACCAGGGCCGGCTGACCGCCGGCAACCACCGGGGCGGCGGCGCCCGCTTCACCATCCATTTACCGTTACGACAGAAAGGCAGCGCAGATCATGATGGCGGATTCACTCACCCCCACGCCGACCGAAGACTGGAAGCGATACGTTATCCTCATCGTCGATGACGAGCCCGCGGTGGTCGAAGAGCTAAGAAGCGTCTTTCGGCTGGAGGGGTTCGAGGTGGTCACCGCGCTGAGCGGCGAGGAGGGGCTGGTCCTGTTGGATGAGGTGCCGGCGAAGCTGGTGATCTCCGATCAGAAGATGGCCGGCGGCATCCCCGGCACCGAGTTCCTCGCCGCGGTGAAGGCGCGCGACCCGGAGATCGTCACCATGATGCTCACCGCCTTCTCGGAACCGGAGTTCCTGATGGAGGCGGTCAACCGCGCCAACGTCTTCCAGTACCTGCTCAAGCCGTGGAACCAGGAAGAGCTGATCCACCGGGTCTCGGTGGCGCTGCGCTACTACCACGCCCACGCCGAGCAGCGGCGCCTCGCCCGCGCCAACCAGCGACTGCTGGAGCGGATGACGCGGATGGAGACCTGGTCGCTGTTCGGCGACTTCGCCACCGCCCTCTACGGCCGCTTCTTCCCGGTCCTCCAGGCGGGCCTGGTGGCCGGCAGCCCCGCCGGCAGCGGCGCGCTGGAGCAGCTGACCGACCGCGACGAGTGGACCCACCTGAGCACCGTGGTGAGCCGGCTGGGCGAGGTGAGCAGCTTCTTCCACCTCCCCGCCGGCTTCCACAGCGCCTCGGTGGTGGAGGCGGTGCGGCGCTGCGTCGAGGAGGCGCGGCGCCACAGCGCGGAGCTGGCGGTGGAGTGGCGCGAGACCTACGAGGAGGGTCTGCCGCCGCTGCGCCTGCAGGGCCACACCCTATCCATCGCCCTCAAGGCGCTGCTCGAGAACGCGGTGGTGTTCAGCCGCCTGCCGCCCGCCGGTGGACCCGGAGAGGTGTCGGTACGGGTCTACCGGGCGGAGACACCGGAACCGGCGATCCACATCGAGGTGGCGGACAACGGCCCTGGCGTGGCCGACGCCGAACGCCCCTTCTCGCCGCTCTACACCACCTGCCTGCAACAGAGCGCGCCTTGGGTCCACAACCGCGGGATGGAGTATTTCAACTTCGAGCCCTACAACCACGTGGGCCTCGGACTGGCGATCGCCCGCTGGTGCATCACCGAGCACGACGGCACCCTGGAGCTGGTCAACCCCGGCGAGGCGGGGGCGTGCTTTCGCATCACCCTGCCACTCGACCAGGAGGTGCCGATGCGCACCTCCCCGTAGGTCGTCGCTACCGCGGCGACGGGAACGGAGGCACCTCTGCCGGGGTCACTGCCGGACT
>NZ_BAAHXB010000081.1:0-25348 GCF_054657215.1 Endothiovibrio diazotrophicus | reverse complement strand
AGCCATGTAGTAGCCGGTGCCGCGCCAGAACTCGTTGGCGCTGTTGAACCAATAGTTGAGATCGAAGCTCGCCTGCTTCAGCCGCTGTTCCGGCAGGATAAAGCTCGGCGGAATCGCCAGCGAGGTGCGGTTGGCATCTAGCAGGGCGATCCCCTCCTTGACGATGTCGGTGAAGAAGTACTGCCCCTGGCGCAGGTGGTCGTTCACCTCCTTGAGGGGGTGGACCAGCAGCGTGACGGTGATGGGGTCGGCCAGCGCCCGCAGGTCCCGCTCCAGCCGCGCCCACAGGCGGGTGTTGTCCAGCAGGCAGGGCTCGGAGGGGATCACCAGCAGGTCGTAATCCGACGCGTAGCCGGTCTCGGGGTCCTCCACCCAGTCGCCGCGGGCGTGGCTGCCGAAGAGGATCACCCAGTCGACCGGCACCACCTCGCAGATCCACTGGGCGATTCCGCGCAACTGACGCGCCTTCGCCTCCGGCAGGTGGGCAAGATCCGCCTTGCGCCGGAGCTGCAATCGCGGGCTGCGGTACTCCGGAAGCGAGTCGGCGACGGTGGGTTGGGAGTCGGTCATGGCGGCGGGCGTCCGTCCTGAAACGTCATCGCCATGCTACCCGGCATACCGTGTATTTGTACAGTACACCGGCCACCTCGATGGTGTACCGGGATACGACGCACGCCGTGTTCCTGACCGCGCCGCCCTGGCGTCCACACCGTCGAGGAGTGCCTTTGGTGCCGAACATTCCGTCCGGAACGACGCTGCAATTGATGCAAACACGACAAGCAGGAAGATATTTTCTACTCTTTATCAACTAGTTGCAGGATGGCACAAAACATGATGTCGGCATCGTATTGCACCACTCAGTTACGCGATCTCTCCAAGGTAGCCATGTCTGAAAGCTGGACGGCACCACCCTGCGCATCTACTACGAGGACTACTTCTCGAAACTGCGCAGCGCTATCTCCACCGACGGCGGCGCCAGTTGGAGCCCGGAAGGCGAGATCGGCCTGAGCGGCGCCTCCGGACTCTATCCGAGCCTCGACGACCCGGAGGTGATCCGCCTCGCCAGCGGAGAGTACCGCCTCTACTTCGCCGGCACCCCGGTCTCCGAGGTCACCGACACCACGGCGAGCCGCGGCGACATCTACGCCGCCACCTCGACCGACGGTCTCAACTTCACCATGGAACAGGGCCTCCAGATCGCGGGCTCCGCCAGCCGGCGCGTCAGCAGCCCCGACGTGCTGGCCTTGAGCAGCTGCGGCACGCGCCTCTATTTCCGTGAGATCACCTACGACGCAAGCGGACTGCCGGTCTACCAGGAGGGTTGCAGCTACTGCGGCAACATCGGTAGCGTGTTATCTAACCAGTAAGACGTCGCCCCCCCCTCTCGCGTGAGGGGGGGGGGCGACAGGTGATCCACCGGAACCATTTACCACCCGGGCAGAGGGGCTCTGCCGCTATTGTGAGCTTGCAGCCACTATGCAATGGAAAGACCCCGGCGCGCGTTCCAGCGCCTCACATGCCTGTGAAGCTGAAGGTGTGCCACTTGAATTTCTCAAGATGGATTTTGGCGTTTTCAAATTTTTCAAAGTTGCAAAAACAAGCCAACCATTGCTCCTCGGACTTTTCAACTTTGTCGAGCGAGTGACAAAGGCTCAACATCACTTCCGTCAAAACAGTCGATTATCAGCGGGCTATTGCTCATCACGTAGACTCAAACCAAGAATCAGCTGCCAACAACGGGGGTCGGCTGGCTTTTCTTGTTGAGAGATTCCTGTCCATGCAATGAAAATATGTGCTTGAGATGCTGGGAAAGCTGGTACATAGCAGCATCCGAAACCTCTGTATTTAACAACTGCTTTCCATTTTCACTGGACGCATCAAAATCCACTGTACCCCATATGGAGCCATCTTGATTAAAAATCGGTGACGCCAATACGAAATTCAATTCATCAGAAACATCGCCGCTATCTTTTTCGATATGCTCTGGCAATGGACTCACCTCAGTCCTCGTAATTTCTTCATTTACCACCGCCCTTACCACAGCGACCTTTTCTGCCAAATCTTTCGTGATAGAAAACTTGAGTCGGCCGACAAGTTCCTTTACGGGATTCGGAGACCAGTAATGGCTACACACCAATTGCTCTCCAATCTTTTTAAAAATAAATACTCGCAAATGAGCAGATTCAGGTGTTTCAGGGACACTTACTGCCCGACAAACGGTTTGCAATGCACTGTTTACAAGATTACTTAATAGCTCGTTGTCCGGAGTTCTTGGACTAGGACGTACAGACTCGTCTTCTTTCCTCTTCTTAGACCCGTACTGCTGAATCGACCGCTTAATCTTATTGCAGCTTGGACCCAGAGCAGCCAACAAGTTATCATCCGATCTATTTTCATCATACAACCCCGGCTTTATGCCTATAAGATCTGAAGGCATATGAAAAGCTTCTTTACTGTTAGGCATCAAAATAAAGCACCTACTCCTACCCAGCTGACCAATAAACATTCCTAGCTCAAATAACACATTGTCGCGCACCATTTTTTCCTTTTCCCCTCTAATGGTGCCAATATCATCCAAGGAAAACACGAACACAGCAAAATCATATACCTCCAACTGCCTGACTAATTCATCTAACGTATATTCAGATAAATCAAAAACACCTTGTGGCCATACTGTTATTTCAGCCATAGATTCCAAGTTTTCCTGTACTGCATATGCCACATCTAACCCCTCAACAGAAGAAGCTACAAATATTTTCGGTTTTGCCGCCATGTTTTCAAACCTCACATATTTACATGCCTTACTACCACACCCACCCACATCATAGACAAATCACATCCATCGACGGCAGGCATTTGTCGAATGTTGATAATTTCAAATCAATAACCCCGCAATCGCAGCAGTCATCAAGGTAGCAGATTGTCCGCCAACAAGAGCCTTTACACTTAATTCAACCACAGTTTGACGCTTCTCGGGAGCAAGTATGGTCAACGCGCCTATTTGAATTGCTATCGACGCAAAATTCGAGAACCCACACAACGCATACACCGCAATCACTATCGACCTTTGACCAATAGCTGTCGATTGAGTTTCTATTATGTCGCCGAGAGACTGATAGGCCACAAATTCAGTAAGAATTAATTTTTCTCCAATCAAAGATCCAACCGTTAAAGTTTCGCTCCACGGAACTCCAACCGCCCAAACTAACGGCCGGAGAATTTGGCCGATCACGTCTTGAATGGTTAGTTGATGACCAACCATTAGTTCCCCAATGGCACCAAATGGCCAATTTACCAGCGCAAGCAGTGAGATATATGCAATCAACATAGCCCCAATATTAGCCGATAGCCGCAATCCATCGGCAGCCCCATGAGCAGCGGCATCGAAAACATTCCAAGACTTTTGCACAGGAGAATACAGCTCGATATTATCTACTTTTCTCGGAGCTTCAATTTCAGGAACGATGATTTTTGATATCACAAATGCAGCAGGCGCAGATATGACACTTGCCGTAAGCAGATGCTGCAGAAAGAAGACTCGCCTTGCTGGATCATCGCCTCCTAAAAAAACCACGTATGCGACCAGAACCGTTCCTGCAACCGTAGCGAATCCACTAATCATTAGCGTCGCAATTTGAGATCTTGTAAACCCAGACAAATAGGGACGAATACTTAGCGGGGCCTCTGTTTGCCCAACAAACACGTTTGCCGCAACAACAACAGATTCTACACCGCTTACTCTAAGGGTCTTCTTTAGAACCCATGCAATGACTAGTATTATTTTCTGCATTATTCCGAAATGATACAAAACAGCCATTAACGCTGAAAAGAAAACAATGAGGGGAAGAACCCTTACCGCGAAAACGAAACCAACAGGCCCGGAAGCTGATCCCAACCTCTCCCCAAAGACAAAAAAAATCCCTGCGTCGGCGCGAAGAAATAGCTCATTTATCCCCCGAGCCATTGTGTGAAATATTGATGCAATAGGCTCAATTTTTAAAAATAGCAATGCAACAATAAATTGCATAAATATGCCCGACGCAACCATTCTAAAAGATACGCATTTCTTATTTTCAGAAATAGCCCATGCAATGAATACTATAACGGTTATCCCAAACACGCCCCTGTATGCTTCTAAAATATCAATCATGCCATTTTTCCCGCCACATAACGTTATAATAAAAGCCGGTTAAAGCTTTAAACATTAGCACCACGCAGTGATCGCGCTGCGCCATAATTGGCCTTATTTAACTACCGTCTGTCGGCGGACCAACTTCCGCGTAATACTCCCAACCGACGCATCAATATCTGCTGATATTCGGCGAAAAACAACAGGGCAATCAACATTCGAAGGCATTGCTTAAGATATTGTTATGCCGCCGCCCAGCAGCAGGCCACCCGAAAATAGTGAAGTTCCGCCGCACAAGCCACCTCCAGCCGCAGTGAAGCCGACTACGTACGATCGGAAATACGGCAATTTTCCGTGCTGACGGCGACAGTATTGGCGGCGTGACACACACACGCCCGTGCAGATCAACCCCCAGCGGCAGCAATACCGAGATTAAACACCTAATGACCTTGTTGTCTGTAGGAATTTTCTGAAAATTGGTGGATGACTATTCGGAACGTCCATCAGAAGTACCCACCCGAGGCGGCACATCCTCCACCAGAGGGCAGAAATCCGGGAAACACTCAATGCCTCCATGCGATTCTTCTCGACATCGTGAAAATTTCAACCCACGATTCCGTCGGTATCGCTGGTGCCACGCCTCCGTTTGAAACGGCCCAAAATCCGACGCAAACACGACAAGTAGGAATATATTTTACAATTATTATCAATTGGTTACAGGGTGGCACAGAATATGATATCAGCGTCATATCAAGCCATTCAACCGTGCAATGTCTCCAAGGTAGCCATGTCCGAAATCATCCCGTTTCCCGTTTCCAACGATCGACACGACTCGGATCGCGACGCGGTCGTCAATGAAGAGCTGAAGTCCGTCCCGAGGAGGGACCGGGAGAAGCTCCGATTCAAGCTGATCAAGACGCTCGACGCCTATGACGGTTTCTTCACCAAATGGTCCCTGAACCTGCCCGAAGAGATCGACGAAACGCTCAAGAAGCAGATCTACGACATCGCGCATCAGGAGCACGATCGGAAGATGCACATGTTGCGGGACATCATGATCCTGAAGATCAAGGTGCTGGTCGCTGAATACCACCAACGGCACGGCTAGCCGGAACACCCATCGGAAGAATACGCCGGAGACGATACGGACTCCGCCAAGGCGGCGATCCCGGAAAAGTCCAACGCCTCCAGGCGGCGCTCGATGCCGGCCAACCGCCGCCCCGTGGTCCGGTCATCGCGGCAAGTGCCGCGCATCCGCTCGATCCACGCCTCGATCTCGTATACCGCCCCATCATGGGCGTACTCCGCGAGTTCCGCCCAGGCCTTGTTGGCGGGGCCTTCGGTCTGGGTTGGCGGATCGGCCTCCCCCTCCGGCGGCTCGAGGTCTCCCGCATTCACCGACGCCCGCTGCCACTCCAGGCCGAGCAGCTCGCCGACCCGCTCCAGTAGCCGCGGCACATCCACCGGTTTGAGCAGCAGCGCATCGAAGCCACGACCTTCTCCCCACCCCGGCGGCGGCTCCGCCGGGGTGGCGGAGAGCAGGATCGCCGGCAGGTCGCGGGTCGCCGGAGCGGCGCGTAGCGTGGCGAGCAGCTCCCAGCCGCTGCCGTCGGGGAGGCGTTGGTCCAGCAGCGCCAGATCGAAACGGCCCTCACCGACGCACACCAACGCCTCCGCCAGATCGGCGCAGGACTGGACGGCGAAGCCGAGCTCCTCCAGCAACTGTTGGAGAAACTCCCGGCTGGCGACGTGATCCTCGACGATCAGCACCGCCCGCCGCGCCCCGGCGTAACCGATGATCGGCAGGTCGGGCAGCGCCAGCGCAACCTCGGCCTCCTCCCCAGCCGCGAACGCCGCCTCGAAGCCGAAGCGACTGCCCGCACCGGGGCGGCTCTCCACCCACAGCTCGCCGCCCATCGCCCGTGCCAGTTGGCGGCCGATCGCCAGTCCCAGTCCCAGCCCCTCCCGCGCGCCCTCCCCCGCCTGGCGGAAGGGCTCGAAGATCTCCTCCAGCCGCGCCGCCTCGATGCCGACCCCGCTGTCGGCCACCTCCAGGGCGAGGCGGGTGCCGCCCGTCCCGGTGTCCGCCGCCCCGCCCACCCGCAGGACGATCGAGCCGTCGCGGGTATAGCGGGCGGCGTTGGCCAGCAGGATCAGCACCACCTGCTCCAGGTGGCGTGCGTCCAGGCGTAGCACCGGTGGCAGCTCACCGCTGAACACGGCCTCGAAGCGGTTGCCCTGGCGGGCCGCCAGCAGTTCGCCCTGTTCGCGCCAGCGCGCCAGCAGGTGGTGGAGGTAGCACGCCTCCGGCCGCAGGGTGAGCCGCTGGCGCTCCAGCCGGGTGTAGTCGAGCAGGTCGTCGATCAGGCCGAGCAGGTGGCGCCCCCCCTCCTCGATCCGCGTCAGCCGCGCCTCCCGAGGCCCGTCGCCGAGGTCGCGGCGCAGCAGGTGGGCGTAGCCGAGGATCGCGTGCAGCGGGGTGCGCAGTTCGTGGCTGACGCGGGCGAGGAACGCCCCCTTCGCCCGGTCGGCCCGCTCCGCCCGCTCCTTCGCCGCGCGCAGCTCGGCGGTGCGCGTCGACACCAGTTCCTCGAGTCCCGCCCGCTCCGCCCCCTGCGCCGCCTCGCGCTCCCGGCGCAGCAGCGCGATGCGGTCGGCGATGGCGAGGCTGGAGAGCAGCTTGGTCACCGTCAGCAGCACGGTGGCGGTCACCTCGTTGGTGAACGGCAGGCGGGGCAGCCACCCCTTCACCTCGGCCAGCAGCAGCACGCCGGTCGGCGCCACCAGGAACACCCCGGCCACCAGCAGACGCGCAGGATGGAAGCGGTCCCGCCAGTAGACCTTGAGGGTGGTGACGGCGACGGCGGCGAAGATCGCCATGCCGAGCAGCGCCATGAAGCGGTTGAGCGGCTGGAAGGGGGCGCCGAGCAGGTGGGCGGCGACCACCGCCAACGCGGCGGCGGCGAGCGCCGCGAGCAGCCGGCCGAGGCGCGGCGAGAGGGTGCGCAGCATGAGGAACTCGCGGCTCATCAGGGCGAAGCAGCAGAGTTCGATCATGCCGAAGACGGTGGGAGCGCGTAGCGCCCACTCCGGGTGGTGGGGCCACAGCCAGGAATAGGCGAAGCCCTGGAAGGAGAGTTCGAAGAGCAGGAAGAAGGGGATGCCGAGGAAGTTGTAGAGCGCCGCCAGGTCGCGGTGGACCACCGCCAGCAGCAGGATCAGCAGACCCACCCCGGCGAGCACGCCGAACAGCGCCACCGCCATCAGCAGCTCGCGCTGCGCGTTGGCCCGCTGCGCCTCCGGCGCCCACAGCACCGGCCGCAGCGAGAGCGCCGGCCGGCTCTTCACCCGCAGCAGCAGGTGCATGGTGCGGCCGGGCTCCAGGCGCAGCGGGAAGAGCAGTTGGCGCCCCGGCACCGGGCGCTCCGCCGGGATGACCTGGACACCGTTGTCGAGGCGCCGCCACACCCCCGCCCCCTCATCAACGAACAGGGTCACCCGCTCCAGCCGCCCCGGCTCGATCTCCAGCCAGCGCTCCAGCGCCGCCGCCGTGGGATTGCGCAGCGCGACGCGGGCCCACAGCACCTCGGGACGGAAACCGAGATTGAGGCTCTCCCGCCCCATCGGGCGAAACGCCGCCGAGCGCGCGGCGACCTCGGGGTCTTCGCCACCGGCGGGATCGAGGAAGTACTCCACCACCCCGCCGAGCGGCAGCGAGGCCACGCCCGGGGAGAGCTCCACCACGGTGGCATCGGCCAGCAGCGGCAGCAGGAGCAGGAGGATCGCCAGCCACCCGCGGGCAGACGGGCGCTCAGGTCTCACCGGCGGGGGCCTCACCGATCGCCGCCAGACCGGCGGAGCGCCGGTATTCGCGCGGCGAGATGCCGTAGCGTTCGCGGAAACCGGCGCTGAACGCCGCAGCGCTGCTGTAGCCCAGTTGGATGGCGATCTCGCCCACCGCCAGGTCGCTCTCCACCAGCCACGCGCAGGCCTGGCGAAAGCGCTCCTCGCGCAGGAAGGCGAACACCGGCACGCCGAAGCGGTGGCGGAACGCCTCGGTCAGCCGCCGCTCGTTGGTCCCCACCCGGTGGGCGAGCGCCACCAGCGTCGGCGGCGCGGCCAGCTCCTCGCGCAGGATCGCCAGGGCCGCCTCGGTCAGCGCGTGGTCGTCGCGGCCGTGGGGAGGCGTCGGCGCCACCGGCGTCGCCCCACCCTCGCCGACCTCCGCGCCCCCCTCGCGCAGGCGGCCACGGAGTCCCAGGTGGACGCGGATGCGCGCCGCCAGCTCGTCGAGGTCGTAGGGCTTGGTGACGTAGTCGCAGCCGCCGGCGCCGAAGCCCTCCAGCTTGTCCCGCGGGTCGGCCAGAGCGGTGACGAAGATCACCGGGATGTCGCGGGTGCGCGGGTCGTCCTTGAGCAGACGGCACAGCGCGTGGCCATCCACCTGGGGCATGCGCACGTCGAGCAGGATCAGGTCGGGCGCCAGGGTCAGCGCCTTGTGGTGGCCGTCCACGGCGTCCAGCGCGATGAGCAGCCGATAGCCCCGCCCGCGCAGCCGGTCCACCAGCAGGCGCACGGCGGCACGGTCGTCGTCGATGACCAGGATGCGGGCGGCGGACGCGGCACTCATCGCAGCCCTCCCCGAGCGCTCCCCTCCCGGCAGGCGGTCGCGCGATCGAAAGATTCGGTCGCGCAAACGATAGTTTGGCTCCCGCCAATCCGACGACACTCCCACTGTCCGCGCACGGCCCTTCCCATCCCGTCGGTCCCACACCCCACGCCGGCCGACGCACCCTGCCATCGCGACGCCGACCCGGTACTCCTCAACGATAAAGAGAGCATTTTATGAAATCGCCATCCTGCAAATCCATCGCCCTGGGGCTTTTGCTGGGGCTGTGCGCGTCCGGCGCCCACGCCACCAGCCCCAACGGCCAGTGGCAGATCACCATCACCAACCGCTCCGCCGGCCAGCTCCCCTATCTCCTCACCGCCAGCACCGACGACGGCAGCAACCTGAGCGACGTCAATTGGGACTACGGCCACTACGCCTGCGTCTCCCCGCCGAACGTCTCGTCGGGCAGCCTCGCCCCCAACGCCAGCAGCGACACGATCTCCGTCACCATCGGCACCGGCTGCGACATCGATACCGGCAACGTCTACTACTACAACTTCCTGGTCGCCAACCAGACGATCACCCTGGTGACCACCAAGAACAGCCCCACCAGCGTCAACATGAACGTCTACGCCAACGGGGTCGGGATCTGCAACACCCAGATCGGCGACCACTCCGACGACTACGCGGCGATCACCCTCACCGCGGGGACCAACGGCAGCCTCTCCTGCACCCTCCCCAGCCAGAGCTGAACCCTCCCACGTCGCCAAGGAGCCGAACATGCACCACCGCGCACCGCGCCCCGTCGCCCTCGCCCTCGCCCTCGCCCTGGGGACCTCCCTGCTGATCCACGCCGTCGCCGGCAACGCGATCCCCCTCGAATACGCGCAACTGGCCACCGGTTTCTACCCGGACTCGCTGGCCACCGCCTCGCAGAGCTGCTTCAAGGTGAGTTCGAAGGCGCAGCCACAGACCTCGAGCAGCACCCTCACCGCCACCTACTACCTCTACAACCAGAGCTCCTCCAGCAGCTACTGGAACATCTCCGACTCCGCCAGCGCCTCCTACGGCAAGGCCCACGCCAGCGGGGCGGTGAGCGAGACCAGCGAGGCGGCGAGCAACGACAAGAGCGCGCTGTGGATCGACCGTTTCCAGTACTCGATCGTCCAGTCGGTGACCATGGACCAGATCGAGCTGACCTCGGCGGGGAGCGACCTCGTCGACGCCATCGGTAGCGCCACCGATGACGCGCAGAAGAAGGCGGCGATCGACAACTTCATCCAATCCTGCGGGACCCGGATCGTCACCGAGACCTTCACCGGCCAGTCCGCGGCGATGGTGCTCGAGCTGCGCTACGCGAGCGCCCGCGACAAGGAGAGCTTCGACACCTCCGAGACCGCAGGCTACGGCAGCATGGCCGAACTGAGCAACGCCATCGAGAGCACCAACACCGCCTCCTCGTCGAGCGTCGCGGTCGCCGGCAGGCTCTACCAGCTCGGTGGCGACAGCGACACCGACACCCAGATCGCCGCCAACGTCACCGCGATCAGCGGCTGCTCCGTCGATCCCGACAGCGGCGCGCTCTCCAACGACTGCACCAGCGCCTCCCTGCAGTTCACGACGTTCATCGCCAGCGCGGCCTATCAACAGCAGCTGACCGCGGACAACGCCAACAACGCGGTGATCCAGTACCCCACCGCCTCGGCGCTGCCGGTGATGCTGGACACCGCGGACCAGACCGCCCTGACGGCGGCCATCGCCGGCTACCAGGCCGTCTACCGTCAACTGGACGACGAGTGGCAGACCCAGGAGATCATCTACCAGGCGATGGACGCGATGACCCGCGGCGAGGTGGGCGGGATGACCAACAGCTCGCTGACCTCGCTGATGACCTCGGCGAAGGAGAGCGCCGCCACCAACCGGAACCTGCTGGGTGGCTTCCTTCAAGAGTGCAGCAACGGGGTCTGCCCGGCGAGCTACTGGACGGACTACGAGGGCGCACGCAAGCCGATCTCCCCGCTGGCGAGATCGTTCGCCTATCTGCTGAACCACGGCAGCAGCACGTTCGACACCGGAATGCTCTTCGCGTGTGACGACAACAACGTGACGATCACCTTCGACACCGCCAACATCGCCGCCGTCTACCTGGACAACCACACCAGCGAAAACGGCACGTTGACACTGACCCTGCCGTCGCTCTGCGCCACCCCCGGCGACGCGCAGAACACCACCTACATCGGCTACATCCGGCTGAACCGGATCAGCGAGACCAGCTACCTCGCCTATCTCCCCTTCGTGATCCAGCGCGACCCGGTCTTCCCCACCCTGGTGGTGAGCCAGAACGACAACAACGGAAACAGCGTCACCATCCCCAGCGGCGGCGGCCTGGCCGGCATCCAGGGGAGCATGAGCGGCACCCTGGCGACCGCCGCCTCGGCGAACTCGGTGAGCTACGTCGTGAACCCCAGCGGGGCCGCCACCGTCGCGCCGTTCAGCACGACGGGCCAACCGGGCACCCAGCCGACGCCGACGATCCACTTCGACGCGACCATCACCACCACGTCGCTGCCGGCCACGCCGTCGGCGCGGCCGAAGAGGTCGCCCGGCGACCTCTCACCCACTTCATCCGACTGAGATGGAACCCACGGGCGGCGCGGAACCCGCGCCGCCCGCTCATGCAACCGATACAGGAGTTACTCGACCATGAACCCCCTCGACCACCTCGTCCCCTTCCGCACCGAGCAGATCCACCACCTGCCGGCAGCGCAAAGCGCCCTCAACCGCTTCGCCGACGCGCAGATCCCGCAGAACCCGTGGATGGCGCCCAACGACTTCGGCAGCCCGCATCAGGACAGCTGGTGCTCCGAGTCGGTCTCCCTCGACGGGCCCACCGGGGAGAACCTGCTGCTGATCGAGCAGTACAACCCCTTCGGCTACACCCCGAACATGGTCTGCAACCGCAACGACCAGATGATCGGCATGTCGCTGGACTACCTCACCTCGCAGTTCTGGCTGGTGGTCTTCGACGCCGAGTGCAACATCCTCTCCGGCACCCCCGCCGGGGTGCGCTCGGGCAACACCTTCGGCGGCGGCTACTTCTACCTGGACAACGACGACAACACCGTCGTCGTGCAGAACAACCACATCGTCAGCTATCCCACCGCCACGGTGGCGCCGAAGGCGGGGGAGATCTACCCGCTGAAGGCCAACTGGCACAGCGCCGACATCATCGAACTGGTCACCGGATCGAAGGAGGGCAACGCCCTCTACTCGGCCCTGCCGGTGTGGGACGAGACCCGCCCCAACCTCTACTGGTGCCTGATCGCCGGTGAGTACGACTACCAGAACTACCCCGACAGCACCCTCTCCGCCAACGCCTGGATGGCGGTGGTGGAGATCGACCCGGCGAGCGGCGCCACCACCCTGGTCGGCTCCCTCGAATTGGACCGCCAGTGGAACAACAACACCTTCGCGGTGGACGAACAGGGCGCCTACATCGTCACCAACGGCCTGAACGCCGACGGTCTCTGCGTCGATGGCTACCTGTGGGCGTTCGCGCTGGAGGGGAACACGGTGACGGTGCGCTGGCAGAGCCCCTACGACAACGCCGGCTACCTCAAGCCGGGACAGAAGAACATCGGCTCCGGTACCACCCCGACGCTCACCCGCACCGCCGATGGCGTGGAGCTGGTGGGGATCACCGACAACGCCGATCCGCAGCTCAACATCGTGGTCTACCGCCGCGACGACGGCACTCTGCTCTCCCAGACCCCCTGCTTCGCCAAGCGGCGCAGCGCCGACGAGGCGTCGCTGATCGGCGTCGGCGACACCTTCGTCGCCGAGAACAACTTCGGCCACTACCCCACCTGGCCCTTCTCCCAGTTGGTGCCCAACGGGCCGGGGATGACCATGGTGCAGGTCGACGGGGAGGAAAACGGGGGGGCATCCGAGGCGCTCTGGTACCTGGAGAACGTCCACTTCTACGCGATGAACATGCTCTGCCGCGGCAGCGGCATCATCTTCGCCCACACCTGCGATTGGAGCGACGACCTCTCCGCCACCAAGGGGGGGATGTACTACATCAGCGCCATCGACTCCTTCGACGGCCGGGTGATCTGGCGCGTGCCGCTGGGGCGCGGCGTGCAGTACTGCCACGAGTACGGCGGCATCTACTTCAATAGCCGGGGGGATCTCTACATCGGCACCAACCAGTACCTGGTCTGCATCAAGAACTTCGAGGACCGGTCAGCGAAGTTGAAGGCGGTCGTCAAGGCGGCCCACGCCGCGGGCGCGTAGTCCGTTGTGCCGGCCGGGGCGCGATGGGAGTGCCCCCGGCCGGCCGCCTCACCCATCGAATCTCCCAAATGAAACCGGACGAAGAGGAGGCGTCGCGTTCACGCTGCCGACAAACGCTTCACCCGCAGCTCCTTCCGATGCTGCTCTGCCTGCCAAAGGTCATACTGCGACTGCTGGTTCAACCAGCTTTCGGAAGAGGTATCGAAGGCAATCGACAACCGAACCGCCATTTCGGGACTGACACCGGCCCGTCCATTGACAATGCTGGAGAGCGTCTTGCGACTGACCCCCAGCGCCTCGGCGGCCACGGTGATGGAAATACCGAGCGGCTCAAGGCAAAGCGCCTTGATCACTTCACCGGGATGGGGGGGATTGTGCATCTGCATGACCCGGCCTCAATGGTAGGTTCGTAGAATGAACAAAGGAGCGGTAGCGGCGCGCTAATCGAACAAAGTCAGCAAACCGAATGACGGCAGTGCCGTTTTGATGGGCACGCTACGCTTGGCCCATCCTTCGGTGCCACATCAATCACCCCCGCCACCACCATCACTTTGATCCGACGACCAGCTTTCACTGCGACCACCATGCTCCCATCCGCTGTAATCATGGATATCCCCGGGCATGGCATGACTTCCGCCCGAACCGGATCCGAATTCACTCTCCTCCGTCTTCTCAATATATTTCTGCGTCAAAAAAATAAACACACCAATGAAAATCAATATGAAAGATAAGATCTGGAGCCAGAAAGCAAACATCCAACCAACCGGCTGAACGATCACGCCAGTCAAAATGATGATTATCCCGATCCAGTTTCTCGGCTCCATCGATCGCTCGTTTTTCTTTTCGGAATAGCAGCAGCATAACACCCCTACAAAGGGCCGGGGAGCGACACGACAAGACGCTCTCTACACCATTGGCATCACCGCCTCCTCCGGTTGATCCGCTACCAGTCCGACAACTCCCTCCTCCCACGCGGCAACGAATGACTCGATAGACTCGATGAAGTCGGGATCGTGTTCGGCGCGGTTGATGGTGCAGTGGATCACCGTCGCCGACGAGCCGCCACCCTCCTCCGCGGTGACCGTCCATGCCAGCGCGTTGGGGCACTCGGGCAGGGTGAAACGCACCCCGCCGCGGATCAGCTCGCGGCGTACCGCGAAGGCGCCCCACAGGCAGTAGACCTCCCCGGTCTCGCCGTCGTCGCGCAGCACCTGGTCGATCAGCCCGCAGCAGCGGGGCAGCGCGGCGATGGTGATCCGTCGGCGGATCTCCTCGGCGGGAAGGGCGGGGGCGGCAGCGAAGAACTCCATGGATCACCTCGGGTTGCGAAGAACAGGTTCGGCGGATAAATTAGAACGAACGTTCTTTCCAGTCAAAGCGGGGCGCCGTGAACGGCATGGGCAAGCGGGAAAAACAGAGCGCCGACCTCCGCCAGCGGGTGCTCGACACGGCGTTGCGGCTCTTCTCGGAGCGGGGCTACTTCAACACCTCGGTCCACGACATCCGGCGCGAGGCGGAGGTGAGCATCGGCTCCATCTACCACCACTTCGCCAACAAGGAGGCGGTGGCCAAGGCGCTTTACGCCTCGATCCTGTCGCGGCTCGAGGAACTGGTGGAGGAGGCGATCGACCGCCACACCACCACCCACGACCGCGCCCGCTCGATGGTCGAGCGGCTGTTCCGGCTCACCGAGGAGGAGCCGCGAGTGGTCGCCTTCGCCCTCTCGGCCCGGCACCGCGAGTTCATGGCCGACGAGCCCCCGGTATGCTCCTCCCGCCCCTTCGCCCGCATGCGCGAGCTGGTCAACGCAGGGATTGAGCGTGGTGAATTGCTCCACCTCGATCCGGCGGTGGCCGCCGCCGCGCTGTTCGGCGGCCCGATCCGGATGGTCCAGCTCCGACTCGACGGCATGGAGTCCCGGCCGTTGCCGGAGCTGCTCGACGAGGTGTGGCGTTGCGCTTGGCGGGCGGTCGCCCATTCGAGCGAAGCCATCCGATCCTGAGCCGCAGCGGCCTTCGTCGCGCCGCCCTCGATCCACCCCCGATAGCGATGAATCACCCCGGGAGCTGAAATTGGTAGGGGACGGTTTCATCTCGCTGATCGGCTACCAGAGCCAGGGGTACCACCTGGTCCCCATCTATTGACCGTCACACCGCTGACACAAACCCTTCCCAGAATCGGCCCATGATTGCCGCCCATGTCACGTCATGATCCCGCCGGACCGCTACGAGGAGAGCTTCGTCTCGATCCTCGCCGAGGAGGAGTCGGTGTACCTCTATCCCACCGCCGGCCACTGGGACGAGCAGGAGGGGCATTGGGTGGCGTCGATCCACGGCTGGATCTTCCGGCCCCTCGAAGAACACACCCGGCGGGCGCGCTTCCTCAAGCTCTTCCGCAAATCCCTGGGAATCCGGCGCAAGGAGGTGACCGAGAACTTCCTGCGCCGCGCCGAGCCGTTCCTGGTGGAGTGTCTGGAGCGGCGGGTGCTGCGCATCGAGCTGGGCGGCGAGCGCTACACCCTCGACCCCTCCGGCCACAACGGCCACTTCCACAGCGAGATCCTGATCCCGCCGGCGATCGCCGGCACCCCGCAAGCACCACGCAGGGTGGAGTACTCGCTGGTGCTGGTGGCGGGGGACCGGCGCGTCCTGCGCGGCACCATCCACCTGCTGCCGCCCCGCGGGGTGAGCGTGGTCAGCGACATCGACGACACCCTCAAGGTGAGCGAGGTGGCGAGCAAGCGGCGGCTGCTGGCCAACACCTTCATCCACGAGTTCCGGCCGGTGGAGGGGATGGAGCGGCTGCTGCGGGAGTGGGGCGAGCGGGGGGCGAGCCTGCACTACGTCTCTTCCACCCCGTGGCAGCTCTACGACGAGCTGACCGACTTCTTCGAGCGGCTGGAGCTCCCCGGTGGCACCTTCCACCTAAAGAAGTTCCGCTGGCGCGACCGCAGCTTCTTCGACCTGCTCGCCTCGCCGAAACGGACCAAGCGCAAGGTGCTGGAGCCGCTGTTCAACGCCTTTCCGGAGCGTCGTTTCGTATTGCTGGGGGACTCGGCGGAGAAGGATCCCGAGATCTACGCCCAGCTCGCCGCCGACTACCCGCAGCAGGTCGCCGCCATCCTGATCCGCGACCTCGACGGCGCCACCGCAGAGGCCAAGCGCTACCGCAAGGCGTTCAAGGGGTTGCCGGAAGAGCGCTTCCGGGTGTTCCACGATACGGTCGAGCTGGGTGGGTTCGAGCTGCCGCGGGTCGAAGGTTAAAGGCGAAAGGTCAAAGGTCAAAGGAAGAGAGGCCCTGCCACTCCCGCTCCCCCCTTTCCGACGGATACGGACTCGGTGCATCCGATGACGCCGAACGAAGGCCCTTTGACCTTTTACCTTTCGCCTTTGACCTGCTCGGCACCACGCCGACACCCGCCACATATACTATGGTTTCGGTAACCGGAACCCCATCATGCTCTCCCATACCCTCCTCCTCGACCGCAGCTCGCTGCCCGGCCTCGAGCGGCTGATCCGTCACGCCCAAACGCAGCAGGACGACCTGCCGCTGCCGGAGGAGTACGCCCTGCGCTGCACCGCCTGCGGTCACCCGGTCACCGACGAGCGGCTGCGCATCCAGGTGCAGGGCGCCCACCGCCACCACTGCGTCAACCCCGTGGGCCTGGCCTTCCAGGTGAACTGTTTCAGCGAGGCGCCCGGCGCCCTGGCCCTGGGCCACCCCCAGGCAGAGTACAGCTGGTTCACCGGCCAC
Source organism: Endothiovibrio diazotrophicus (assembly GCF_054657215.1). Classification (NCBI taxonomy): domain Bacteria; kingdom Pseudomonadati; phylum Pseudomonadota; class Gammaproteobacteria; order Chromatiales; family Thioalkalispiraceae; genus Endothiovibrio; species Endothiovibrio diazotrophicus. The sequence goes on along the minus strand of NZ_BAAHXB010000081.1, from coordinate 8,558 downwards.
CGCTGGCGCTACGCGCTGTGCGGCGGCTGCGGCGAACACCTGGGGTGGCACTATGAGGGCATCGAGCGGTTTTTCGGGCTGATCGAGGGGAGCCTGAAGCGGGACTGACGCGGCGCGGCGCGCGGTCCATCCGACAAACCCGGACGCATGAACGACGCGTCGCCACGAACGGCCCGTCAATCGTCGGCGGTGAAATCGGCGAGGGCGGCGAGGAACACGGAGCGTTTCAGCGGCTTGGCCAGGTGGGCGTTGCAGCCGGCCTCCAGCGCCCGGTCCACGTCCTCCGTCGTGGCGTGGGCGGTAAGCGCCAGGATCGGCCGCGACAGACGTCCCTCTTCCGCCTCCCAGCGACGGATCTCGCGAACGGCAGCGAGGCCGTCGAGCTTCGGCATGCGCACGTCCATCAGCACCAAGTCGTAGCTCCCCGCCCGGTAACGCGCCACCGCCGCCTCCCCGTCGGCCACCACGTCGAGCCGGTGGGGGGTCCCCTCCAGATACCCGCGGATCAGCACCGCGTTGTCCTCCACGTCGTCGGCCAGCAGCAGCGAGAGCGGAGCCTAGTCGGCGGGGAGTCGCGCCTCTTCCTCCTCCGGCAGCGCCCCGTGGCCGACGGCCAACGGCACCTCGAAGTGGAAGCGGCTCCCCTCCCCCTCGCGGCTCTCCACACCGATGGTGCCGCCCATCAGCTCCACCAGCCGCCGGCAGATCGCCAACCCCAGGCCGGTGCCGCCGAAGCGGCGGGTGGTGGAGCCGTCGGCCTGGGTGAAAGGCTCGAAGATGCTCTCCAGCTTCGCCGCCGGGATACCGATGCCGCTGTCGGCCACGGTGAAACGCACCGGTTCCCCCACAACCGACGGGACCTCGACGATCACCTCGATCGCCCCCTCGCGGGTGAACTTGATGGCGTTGCCGAGGAGGTTGGTGAGCACCTGGCGCAGCCGCGCCACGTCACCGTGGCGCACCCCGCCGGGCTCCCCGAGCCAGCGCCGGCGCAGCGCCACCCCCTTGCCCTCGACCAGGTGGCGATAGGCCTCCACCACCTCGTCCACCAGCGGCTCCAGCTCGAAGTCGAGCTCCTCCAGCTCGAAATGGCCGGCCTCCACCTTGGAGAGGTCGAGGATGTCGTTGATCAGGGTGAGCAGCGCCTCGCTGTTGCGCCGCAGCACCTCCATGTAGCCGCGCCGCTGCTCGTTCATCTCCTCGTCGCCGAGGATGTCGGCCATGCCGATGATGGCGTTCATCGGTGTGCGGATCTCGTGGCTCATGGTGGCGAGGAACTCGCTCTTCGCCCGGCTCGCCGCCTCCGCCTCCTGCTTGGCGCGGCGATAGGCCGCCTCCCGCTGCTCCAGCTCGTGCAGCGAGTTCTGCAGCTCGGCGGTGCGCTCCTCGACCCGCCGTTCCAGATCGGAGTGGGCCTCCTTGAGCTGGTTCTCGCGACTGAGGATCCCCTGCTGCATGGCGTTGATCACCGCCGCGGTGCGCGCCAGCTCGTCGCCGCCGCGCAGCTCGATCGGCATCCGGTAGTCGCCCCCCTCGATGCGCCGCAGGCCGCGCAGGATCACATCCAGCGGCGCGGTGAACCAGCGCCGGAAAAGCAGGCTGGCGAGCAGCGAGGTGAGCGCCACCACCAGCACCAGGATCAGCAAGGTACGCTCGAAGCTGCGCTGGGCGAAGCGGTCGGGGAGGCTGACGTCGTAGACCGTCTTCGAGATGTAGTGGAAACCGGAATGGCTATCCTCGATGGGGTGGAGCTGGTAGATGGTAAGTTGCTCCCCCTCGGGCAACTCCAGACGTCCCCCCGCCGCCCGCAGCCGCTCGGCGACCCCCGTGGCCAGCGGGCTGCGCTCGCGCAGCAGCGACCACTGCGCCTTCTCGTCGGCTATGTAGAGATCCTCCTCCACCACCCGGTCACCCACCTCCGAGGCGCTCTTGAAGAAGACCCCGAAGAGGAAGTCCTGAGCGGCGCGGGAGTGGATCAGGGCGAACCCCTCGCGCACGTTGACCGACACCTCGACGATGCGGTCGCTGCCCTTCGGGCCGTAATAGGCGTACTTCTTGATGATGCCGGTGCGGCTGGACATGGAGATGCGATCGACGATCACCCGCCCGCTGCCGTAGAGCGCCTCCAGTTGCCCATCCAGCTCGGCGCTCAGCCCCCCCAGATCGAGCCCCAGGTCGGCTTCGAAGGTGGTGTTGTCGATCACCTTACGGCGGTTGATCAGATAGATGTCCGAGAGGTTGTAGGGGGCGATCAGCGCCCGCAGCTCGGAACGGGAGAGCCCCTTCGGATCGCGCTTGCCGATCTGTCCGGCGATCTCGACGAGCGCCTCGCGCAGCTTGCGGTCCAGCTCCCCCTCCAGGCCGGAGAGGAAGAGATCGAAGGCGCGCACCTTCTGGGCGGTGAGACGCTGGGTGGCGGCGATCTCCCGCTCCATCACCTCGGAGAGCGCCCGCCGCCCGTCGATCCCCACGCCGAGCCCGGTTAGCGCGGCGGCCAGGGTGATCAGGGTGAAGAGGAAGAGGGTGAGGCGGAGTTTCACGGAGGCTCCGGTGGGTGAATTCTCCGTCAATGGTAACGGAGTTCCGCAACAAATGCGCCACACCCGATGCCGATCGGAACCCTGCGACCCGTCCGAAGGTTAGAATCACTCCGACAGTTCGATGGTGGCGTATTTCCCAGACGACACCATGTCATGAATCCCTACGCTGTGGCCACGAATAAGCGCCTCGTTTTCGTCGAACAACAACTTCATGGGCAATGAACGAGTTTGTGCTCACGATCTGCCGCGAAGGCGAGGCAGGCAAGGATGTCACGCCGATCAAGCTCCGGAAAATCATCGATGATCTCCTCCACCGACATGTCATCGGCCAGCATGTTGAGAACATCGTAGACGGTGATCCGCAAGCCGCGGACGCACGGTTTCCCCGATCGTTTCCCCGGCTCGATGGTGATCCGCTCTCGATAGTCGATCATGGAATCCGTCCTCGCAACGCATTTCACCGAACGATATCACGGGTACAGCGGATCAAGTCGCCGCAGAGAGCGGGTGAGCGAGTTCTCCGTCAATGGCATCGACGTTCCGCGACAAACGTGCCACACCCGATGCCGACCGCCCCCCCCGACGACCCGTCCTACCCCACGCTTGCGGACGACAGGCCGGAAGGTAAGGTCAGGGGCACTTTCCAAAAAAGCGGAGACGCCTCGGATGACGCGCCCGGCCTCGCCGCCACGCGCCTTGACCCTTCGACGGCGACCCCCTACGCTCCCCCTGCCGCCGCAGTAAAACGGCGGCTGGGATTGGCGTCCCACGAAACACAGAGCTGGAAGGCGCTTCGGCGCCTTTCCTGCGCGTGCTCGCACTATGGCGAACCGTGCGGGGCGTCCTTCGGGACGGCCGGTTCCCTGTGTACCGGTGACGCCAACCCCGTCGGTTCGCCTCCACTCCGGTTGGCGTCGGGGTGGAGGTGGTCAGTTCCATCAAACACAGGACTCCACCATGACCACCGATCCCTCCCCCACTCCCTCTGTCTCCCCCGACCGACTCGCCGAACTGCTCAACCAGATCGCCAACGCCGTCTGGAACCTGGAAAACTGCATCGGCGTTCTCGAAGCCGCCCACGACGACGAACTCCCGTCGCGATACTTCTCGGTGGAGGGCGTCACCGAACTGATGTTCGAGATCGCCCACCACTCCGCCGATCAGGCTTCCGAGGCACTGGAAATGTTGGAGGTGGAGTACGGGCTTCAGGTAGAGATCGGCGTTCAGCAATAGGCTACGACTCCACGTCCGATGCCGTTCGGCAGGTGGTCGTAGTAGATATGAACGATCTGGGAAGCCGAAAGTCGGGTAGGGTGTGCCAACGTTAGGAGGCGCACCAGCCAGAGAGGGCAATTGCAATATTCGGTCCCACCCACGGCGACACCAAATTCACCGTGCTGCTGTTCAACGAGTTCACGCTACGAACGATGCCGGAGTGGAAGCGGTAGTATTGAGGAGGGCAATTTTAGGAACCTGCGTCGATGGATGACCATATTCCCCACCCACTCCCCCCTAACGAAATCCAGGATCGGATCGATCCACTGACCCCCGACTTTGGAGCGGAGCAAGCCACCGACGGACTCGGGGCACTCCCCTATGCGAAATTGGGCGGTCCCGGATTCGAGCGCCTCTGCTACGAAATACTGCTGACCAAAGAATACAACCCTCGGTTCTTCGGACGCAGCGGCCAGCCGGACTACGGCGTCGATATCGTGGTGGAAACAGGAGAGCGGCGTAGTGTCTATCAGTGCAAAAACCTCTCGGACTCCCCCTCGTGGACGGCGATCCGGGACGCCGTCGAGAAATTCGCCTTCGACTGGCTGGAGAAGGCCGGCTTATCCCGGCCGGATCGCTACGTCTATTGCACCCCGCATCCTCTGGACGATCTGGAGCTAAACACGAAATGGACCCATTTCCGCGACGACTTCCTGAGTCGCACCGGGATCGAGATCCTCTTCTGGGACCGAAACACCCTCGACACCCATCTGCGCGGGTTACCCGACGTCGTCGCCGGCCGCTTCTCCGACGCCCACGCCGAGCACTTCTGCGGCTGCGCGCCGTGGAGTAAGGAGCCCTGGATACGCATTCAACGGAACGACGTCCGCCACCACTCCATCGAGCGTTTCATCCAGCGTCACGACCGCAATGCCCTCTACGTGGCGGAAGAGGATGCCCAGTGGTTTGAGGAGACCCTCGCCGACGCCCCGGCAGTGGCGATTCGGGGCCTCCCCGGCGCCGGCAAGACCTCGCTGGCACTGGAGCTGGGGACCCGCCCGGACACCCCCTATCGGCGCATCTACTACACCACGCTGAAGGACCCCCACGACTTCAACTCGCTGTGGCGGTCGCTGGACCTGCGCGCCCACCTCCCCTCGCTCTTCGTGCTCGACGACGCCCATCTCGACCTGGAGCAAGCCCGCCGACTGTTGGAGCGGGTCGAGCAAGAGCTGATACGGGGGCGGGGGCGGCTGGTGCTGCTCCTGCGGGGCCGCCCCTCCGAGGATGGTGAGACGTGGGACGACACCCCCCAGTGGCTGTTGGAGCTGAACGAGAAGAAGGCGGTGTTGGATCTCCAATTCGACCCGGCACGCACCCGCGCGGTCACCGAGTGGCTGCGCCCCGACCTGAAGGGGCTCTCCGAAGGGCGTCTGAGGCGCCTTCACCACCTCACCAACGGCGACCTGATGCTGCTCGACGAGACCCTCGCCGGCATCGACTCCGCCGGCGACCTCGACCGCCTGGGCCTCTCCCCCCTCTACGACGTCGTGCGACACCGCTACTTCGGCGAGCGCCGCCGCCGACTGCCCAACCTGCTCCGCCTCGCCGCTCTCACCCAGTTCGACCTCACCCCGCTCGCCGCCCATCTTGACCGGGACGGGCTGGAACGTGAGAAGGTTGGGGCCGCCGAACTGGTCACCGAACTCTTCGCCCCGCCCCGCTACCAGTTTCTCCACGCTTCCCTGGCCGAACTGGTTCTACGCGCCCTGATGGAGCTGGAGAACCCTGCGGAGGAGATGGAGCACCGCGTAGAGGAAGCGAGCTTGGCTACGGTGACCGACTATCTTCACGGTCGCCTATCCGAGGGGGAGACGGACGACACCCCACTGGACGACCTCCAGCAGGTGCTGCGGAGCGATCTCAAGCTACTACCCGCCACAGTAGAGACTCGGCTCAAGGCACGACTGCTCGAAGACACCACCATCCGGCGGGCAATCGAGGTGCGCTGGGAGCGGCTTCGCCTCAGCTTCCTCCACCGCTGTCTGGTCGCGCTCACCACCGCCGACCACCCGAGCCTCGACGACTACTCCCAACTCGCCGCTAGACGATTCAGCCTCCTGCTCCAGGAGCGCGCGGAGCCAGACAACAGCGTCATCACCAAGGAGTTCAACACCGGCCTCCGCGCACTCCGGAAACACGCCCCGCAACTGCTCGATCAACTACTGGGTGAGCACGGAGCAGAGCAACTCCTCCTTTTCGTCGAGCGGAACGGTTCCCTTTTCGAGCTATTTCAACTCATGGCACAGGCGCCCGCCGCCTTCCGAGGGGAGCTTCTGGATCAACTCTCGCCGGAGAGAACCCAAGCCCTGGTGAAGAAGGCCATCGTAACCGAATGCTCCATCAGCACCCTCCATCTTCCCCTCCGGGAGCTGGGCAACATCGACCTCGCTCAACTCAGCCACCTGGAGCGAGCCGTAGGCGCCGCCGACTTCTTGCGCCTGATTAGCGAAAACGGCACCCTCATCGAGCTATTCAAGGTCTTGGTGAACTCGACCCCCACCTTCCGAACAGAGCTACTGGATGGGCTCTCGCCGGAAAGTGCCCTGTTCCTGGTGGAGAAAACCATTGCCGCCGAACGTTCCATCGGCACCCTCGATCTCGCCATGCGCGATCTGGACTCCGAACTGCTTGACCACCTGGAGCGGGCCGTGGGCGCTGCCAACTTCCTGCGCCTGATCAGCGAAAACGGCACCCTCTTCGAGCTGTTCATGGTCTTGAAGCAGTCGTCTCCCACCTTCCGAACGGAGCTGCTGGATGGACTCTCGCCGGAGAGGGCACGCTCCCTGGTGGAGAAGAGCATCGCCGCCGGGCGCTCCATCGGCACCCTCAATCTCACCATGCGCGAGCTGGGCAACGTCGATCCCGCCCTGCTCGGCCGCCTGGAGCGGGCCGTGGGCGCCGCCAACCTCCTGCGCCTGATCGGCGGAAACGGCACCCTCTTCGAGTTGTTCAAGGTGTTGGAGCACTCGACCCACAGCTTCCGAACGGAGCTGCTGGATGGACTCTCGCCGGAGAGGGCACGCTCCCTGGTGGAGAAGACCATCGCCGCCGGGCGCTCCATCGGCACCCTCCCTCTCGCCATGCGTGAGCTGGGCAACGCCGACCCCGCCCTGCTCGGCCGCCTGGAGCGGGCCGTGGGCGCCGCCAACTTCCTGCGCCTGATCGACGGAAACGGCACCCTCTTCGAGTTGTTCAAGGTGTTGGAGAACTCGACCCCCAGCTTCCGAACGGAGCTGCTGGATGGACTCTCGCCGGAGAGGGCACGCTCCCTGGTGGAGAAGAGCATCGCCGCCGGGCGCTCCATCGGCACCCTCGATCTCACCATGCGCGAGCTGGGCAACGCCGACCCCGCCCTGCTCGGCCGCCTGGAGCGGGCCGTGGGCGCCGCCAACTTCCTGCGCCTGATCGGCGGAAACGGCACCCTCTTCGAGCTATTCAACATCTTGCAGCGCTCGTCTCTCACCTTCCGAACGGAACTGCTGGATGGGCTCTCGCCGGAAAGGACCCGTTCCCTGGTAGAGAAGACCATCGCCGCCGAACGCTCCATCGAATCGCTCCACCACTCCTTACGACAGATCGGTCGAGACCCTCACCAAAGAGAGCTCCTGATGGCACGCCTCGGGGTCGAGGAGTGGTGGCGGCTGCTCGTGGCTAGGGGGACCCTCAACAGCCTCACCAACCTCTCCGGCGCCCTGGACGAACAATTCCGCGCCGAACTGATCGAGCGATCCGCGGCCCTCACCGTGGAGCAGTGGGGCGACATCCTCTCACGAGGACGATTCCTCAACGCCTGTGCCTTCACACAAGAGGAGCTCTCCGGCTATCCCGCGCAGAGCCGAACTCGCTTCCAAGAGGCGCTGCACCGCACCGCTCCGACGCTGGCCCAGGGTGCAAGTTGGCTCGACCTCAGTCACAGCCACCTCCCCGCCACCCCCGCCTCCACCGAACAGCGGCTGCTGAGGGAGGCGCTGCAAAGCCGTATCGACGCCGTCACGCCCGAGGCGTTGCGCGGACTCGATTTTCGCGAGGCGGTCAACGGCTTCGCCTTCGCCTGGCGGGAGAGGCCCGACCTGCGCCGCGCCCTCGCCTCCGAGCTGTGGGCGATCCTGCCCGCCGTGGAGGAGTGGCCCCGCAAACGGGGCGAGATCACCGACCTCCGAAGCGTATTGACCACCCTCCACTCCCCGGAGTTCTCCGACGACGACGTTCAGCGGCTATTGGACGAGACCTCCCATTTCCTCAACGACGCCGTCTGCGACAAGACCCCCACCCGACAACTCTTTCTGCTCGCCTGGTCGCTGTCATACGTCCGCCATGACCGCTTTGCTCCGGGGAGATTCGAAGGGGGCCTGCGGGAGGAGCTCGTCACGCGCCTGGTTCGGCAGCTCCAAAAACGGGTGTCACCGAAGGGGGGCAACGACGAGAAGCTGGCCCAACTCGCCCTGGGTGGCCTCCTGGCGCTGGTGGCGCCGAGGCGGTGCGAGAAACTTCGCGACATACTGAGACCGCTCGTGGCGCTCGAGAGGTGGCTCCTTTCCGAGGCGCTGACGGATAGCTTCATCCCGTCGCTTTTCGCCCTGGAGGGGCTGGCGCTCTCAACCCCCGTGAGGTCGATATTCAATGTTCTGATATGTCGCGAACTGCTGGCAAAGTCCGCCGAGCTTGACCATACCGGCCCGGCCGTCGAGGCGTTGAAGGAGCGCGTGAAGCGATACGGCGGGCGGGCGTAGCGAACCCTTC
>NZ_BAAHXB010000080.1:0-26135 GCF_054657215.1 Endothiovibrio diazotrophicus | reverse complement strand
TCAGGCCCGCGTTGCGGCGCTTGCCAAGGGATCACCATTGGCTGCGCACCGCGCCTTGGCCTGGCACTTCCGGGGGGCGCTGATGGCCGATTTGTGGGTAAGAGGCAGTCCTAGGGGCCGCTCCTACATTCGAGAAATGTCGCAACAGCTAACTCGGACATAGCCTTTAAATTGGCCGCCGAAGCCCCCAGATACGGCCAATGACCGCCCGCAGGGGCCTACACCGAATCCACGAGGAAGATCATGAGCGATAATCCGAAGCCCACCGAGATCAAGCTGCACAAGCAGTCCCGCACCCTGGAGATCGCCTTCGATACGGGTGAACGCTTCAACATGCCGGCGGAGTATCTGCGGGTCTACTCCCCTTCGGCCGAGGTGCGCGGACACGGCCCCGGTCAGGAGGTGCAGCAGCTCGGCAAGCAGGATGTGGAGATCACCCACGTGGAGCCGGTGGGGCAGTATGCGATCCTGTTGCGCTTCGACGACGGTCACGACACCGGCATCTACTCCTGGGATGAGCTCCACCGCCTCGGGGCCAACTACGAGGCCCTGTGGAACAGCTACCTGGAGCGTCTGGAGGCCGCCGGTCACAAACGCCCCGCTGCCAGCTGATCCAGGTCGTTTTTTCAACGCAAAGGCGCACAAGCGCGAAGGGCGCAAAGGACCGGAATCGTCCCCTTTGCGCCCTTCGCGCTTTTGCGTCTTTGCGTTGGATGTCCCCTCCTGCACCGTTTGCCGAAAAGACGTATTATTAGGACCGTTTTCGCACTATCCCGTGAGGGGCGCCCCATGCAGCAGAACGATCCCCATCAGGAGACCACCCATTTCGGCTTCCAGCAGGTGCCGGTGGGGGAGAAGGCGAAGCGGGTGGCGGAGGTGTTCCACTCCGTTGCCGGTAAGTACGATTTGATGAACGACCTGATGTCGTTCGGCATTCACCGTTTGTGGAAGCTTTTCGCCCGGGAGCTGGCCGGTGTCCGCCCCGGTCAGCGGGTCCTCGACATCGCCGGCGGCACCGGTGACATCGCCAAGCTGCTGGCCGGGCGGGTGGGCGAACGCGGCGAGGTGGTGTTGGCCGACATCAACGGCTCGATGCTCGCCGAGGGGCGGCGTCGCATGGTCGACCGGGGCTTGGTGGCTAACATCCGCTACTGCCAGGCCGACGCCCAGTACCTGCCGTTTCCCGACGACTACTTCGACTGCGTCACCATCGGTTTCGGCCTGCGCAACGTCACCCACAAGGAGACGGCCCTGGAGTCGATGTTCCGGGTGCTCAAGCCGGGTGGCACCGTATTGGTACTGGAATTCTCCAAGCCCGCCGCCCCGCTGCGTCCCGCCTATGACCTCTACTCCTTCAAACTGCTGCCGCTGATGGGCCAACTGGTGGCTCGCGACGCCGAGAGCTACCGTTACCTGGCCGAGTCGATCCGCATGCATCCGGACCAGGAGACCCTCAAGGGGATGATGGAGCGGGCCGGGTTCGAGCGGGTGCAGTACTACAACCTGACCGGTGGGATCGTCGCGGTCCACCGGGGTTTCAAACTGTAGGGCTTCGCAATGTCGAGCGTTGAGTGCTTGGTGTTTATTGAAAGAGCGCGCTGCGTGAGCGGATCGAATCAGCGTCGCGCAGCGGCACCTTCCATTAAACACTCAACACCAAGCATTCAACATTGACTGCGTCCGGCGGCCGCGAGATTTCCGTTTCCACCATCCAGCCCAGTAACCACCGAGCGAAATGACCACCCCCCTCCACGCCGCCATCGAAATCGCATTCAACCGCTATCTCGCGATGGACCCTGACGCCGGCCGCCGCCTGGACGGGATGGCGGGGCGTTGCGTCGCCATTGAGTTGAGCGGGCTGGAGCTGACCCTCTATCTGCTCTTCGCCAGCGGTGGAGTGCGTGTGCTCGACCGTCTCGACAGCGAAGCCGATACCGTGTTGCGCGGCTCCCCCGTCGATCTGATCCGCCTTTCCCGCGAGGGGGTGGCTGGGGCCGGTGCGGTGGAGATCCGCGGCGATGTGGATTTGGCGCGTCGCTTCGAGACCATGCTCGGTGAGGTGGAGGTCGATTGGGAGGAGCAGCTCTCCAAGGTCGCCGGCGATGTGGTGGCCCATCAGGCGGCACGGGTGGTGCGCGGTTTCCTTGACTGGGGACGCGGAGCGTCGAAGTCGCTGGAACGCAATGTTTCGGAATATCTGCGGGAGGAGAGCGGGATCAGCCCGCGGCGTGACGAGCTGGACGATTTCGTCCGTAGCGTCGACGAGACCCGCAACGACGTCGAGCGTCTGGAGGCCCGCATTGAGCGGTTGTTGGATTCATCCGCAGCGGAAAACTCTTCCTCCTCATGCTCCGATTGATTCGCCAATCCCTGCGGCTGATGCACATCAACGTGGTGCTGGTGCGTCACGGTCTCGACGAGATCGTGCTCGCGACCCACCTCTTCCGGCCGGTGCGCTTCCTGCTCTACTTCGCGCCGTGGAACTGGCTCCGGCGCGAGCGGGCGCCGCGGGGGGTGCGGTTGCGCCGGGCATTGGAGGAGCTGGGACCGATCTTCGTCAAGTTCGGCCAGATCCTTTCCACCCGGCGCGACCTGCTCCCCGACGACATCGCCGAGGAGTTCGCCCGGCTTCAGGATCGGGTCCCGCCGTTCCCCGGCGAACGGTCGCGGGTACTCATCGAAAAGGCCCTCGGCAAACCCATCGATGAACTCTTTGACGACTTCGACGAGACCCCGCTGGCCTCCGCCTCCATCGCCCAGGTGCATACCGCCCGGCTGAAGACGGGGGAGGACGTGGTGGTGAAGGTGGTCCGCCCCGGGATCGAGCGGATCATCCGCAGGGACGTCGATCTGCTGCTCTACGTTGCCCAACTGGCCCAGCGCTACTGGCCCGAGGGGCGGCGGCTGCGGCCGGTGGAGGTGGTGGAGGAGTACGAGCAGACCATCTTTGACGAGCTGGACCTGCTGCGCGAGGCGGCCAACGCCGCCCAACTGCGGCGCAACTTTCTCGATTCGCCGCTGCTCCACGTCCCCGAGGTGTATTGGCAGTACACCCGGCGCAACGTGATGGTGATGGAGCGGATTTACGGCACGCCGATCGGCGACATCGAGGCGCTGCGCCGGCAGAACATCGACCTGCGCGAGCTCTCCCACCGTGGCGTGACCATCTTCTTCACCCAGGTCTTCTCCCACAACTTCTTCCACGCCGACATGCATCCGGGCAACATCTTCGTCGCCCCCGACGGTCAGTACATCGCGGTGGACTTCGGTATCGTCGGCACCCTCAATCCCTCCGACCAGCGCTACTTGGCGGAAAACTTCCTCGCCTTCTTCAACCGGGACTATCAGCGGGTGGCGGAGCTGCACGTGGAGTCGGGGTGGGTGCCGCCCGACACCCGCGTCGAGCAGTTCGAGTCGGCGATCCGTACGGTCTGCGAGCCGATCTTCGAGCGGCCACTGAGCGAGATCTCCTTCGGTCACCTGCTGTTGCGCCTGTTCCAGACCGCCCGCCGTTTCCACATGGAGGTGCAGCCGCAACTGGTGCTGCTGCAGAAGACCCTGCTCAACATCGAGGGGCTGGGGCGCCAGCTCTATCCTCAGCTGGATCTGTGGGAGACCGCCAAACCCTTCTTCGAGCGCTGGATGAGCGAGCAGGTGGGACCGCGGGCGCTGTTCCAGGGGATCAAAGGCAATCTACCCCAGTGGGCGGAGAAGGCGCCGGAGCTGCCGGGGCTGGTGCATAAGGCGTTGGCTCAGGCCACCAGCGGCCAGCTGAAGGTGGAGTTGCGTTCCCGCGACCTGGAGCGGCTGCGGCACGAATTGCGGGCGGGTCAGCGCCGCACCTTCTACGCCATCGTCGGTGCCGCCCTGCTGATCTGCGCGGCGTTGATCTACGGACTCGATGGCCAGCGGCCGGTGCTGTTCGGCGGCGCCCCCTTCCTGACCTGGTTCTTCGGTTTTCTCGGTGCCTTCATCCTGGTGGCCACTTGGCCATCTGACGACCACTGACCGCCGCACCGTCATCTCCTTCCCGCGGATCGTAGGATGGGCAAAGGGGCGTGGCGACGTGCCCATCAAGCGAAGGCAACAAACTTCACATCGGCAGTGCCGTTCCGATGGGTACGCCGCGCTTTGCCCATCCTACCGATCGGGCATCCCTCATTTGCAGACGGATGGGGCCCGAGTTCCTCTTGACATTCCGCTGTGTGCGAGGGTTATGCACACTCCCGCCCCGCCGGGTGCGGAAGGACGACAGATAGCGCTGGTAGTTCGCGAAACATCTTCGAACAATCTTCTTTCTTGTTGTTTTTTATTGATAAAATCATATCGATCAAAAAGTGATCGATTTTCTCGAGCGCCCGCGCCGCATGGTTTTCGCGGCCATTTTCACCACTTCTCCACAGAGTTATCCACAGCTTTTGTGGATAACCACAAATACATTGTTTTTCTATGGATTATGCGGGCGATGCGTTACCGAAACCACGGGGCTACCAGTGGCGTGACCGCAATGGCGATCAGGGCGGCGACCAGATAGTCGGTGGGAAGGCCCAACAGGCCGGCCAGTGACTGGGTGGTCTCGCCGCCCTTGAGGGCGACCAGGACGAGGATGGCGGCGATGATGTAGCGAAGCATGGCGAATATCCTCTTCCGGGTGGCATGAAGAACAGTGCGATTGTCGTGCCATTTTTTATTTATCTGTTTTTAATGGATTTTTTTGTTTTCTGGGCTGGCCTGAATTGAATGATCTGGATGAATCGTGTCTATGTGTAAATCTTGTTTACTGTGGCGCTTCGTTTGTTTCTCCGTATTCTCGGTAATAGCGATCATCGGCGGCCGTTGAGTCACCCCGGACGATGAAAGTTGGGTAGGGTGTGCCGACGATAGGAGGCGCACCGGTCGGAGAGGGCAGTGCGCCTCGTACCTCGGCACACCCTGCGCCCGTGCCTGCGTTCTGCGTGATTTCACAGCGATAAACGGCGTCTGATCGCAGCGTCACCGCGAACGGCAATGTGACGTAACCGGGCATTCCAATTTCCTGGTGGGCGGAGTGCTGGGGGATTCCATTCATTGCCTATCCCACGGGATAGTCCGCCGGGTGGAGTGCGGAGGAGTCGGTGGTAGGCTCTATGTGTAAATTACGTTTACATCCAAGGCCGAAACGATGACCACCGGAAACGAGCGCCGTCGCCGACTGGCTGAACTGACCGCCCGCCAGGAGCGGATTCACGCCGGGATGACCGCGGCCCATCACGAGGCGTTGGTGCGCTTCTTCGTGCGTATCCTGCCGCGGGCCCTGGCGGCCGAGCGCTGCTCCATCTTCGTGGTGGAGCCGGGTACCGAGCGGATCTGGGTGCGTTTCGGCACCGGCCTGGACGGCGTGCGCTTCGAGGCGCCGCGGCAGGGGTCGGTGGTGGGGCGTAGCGTCTCCACCGGCGAGGTGGTGCTGGAGAACGGTCTCGACCGGCGCCACGGTTTCCATGAAGAGGTGGAGTCGAAGACCGGTTTCGCCACCCGCTCGCTGCTCTGCGTCCCGGTGAAGAGCCGCGACGGTGGTGCGGTGATCGGCGCCATCGAGGTGCTGAATCGCCTGGAGGGTGATTTCGTCGCGGAGGATGGGGTGCTGCTGCTGGAAGCGGCGGACTACCTCTCCGCGGCGATGGAGACGGTGCTGCTCAACGAGGAGGTGTGGCGGCTCACCCGCAGCCTCAACAACGAACTGGAACGGGTGCGCCAGCGCTACCCCGAGCAGGAGGGGTTCGTCGCCCGCTCGCCGGCCATGCGCAAGGTGCTCGACCTGGTGGGGATGGTCAGCCAGACCCCGGTGAACGTCCTGGTCCAGGGGGGCAACGGCACCGGCAAGGAGCTGATCGCGCGGATGATCCACGACCAGGGCGCGCGACGGGATCGCGCCTTCGTGGCGGTCAACTGCGCCTCCATCCCCGAGGCGCTGATGGAGAGCGAGTTTTTCGGCTACGAGCGAGGGGCGTTCACCGGTGCGGCGGGGGCGCGGGCGGGACGCTTCGAGGAGGCCGACGGCGGAACGCTGTTTCTCGATGAGATCGGCGACATGCCCTTCGCCATCCAGGCCAAGTTCCTGCGGGTTCTCCAGGAGGGGGAGGGTAGCCGGCTCGGTTCCAACCGGCTGCGCCACTACGACCTGCGGGTGATCTCCGCCACCAACAAGCCGCTGCGCGAGGAGGTGGCCGCCGGGCGCTTCCGCGAGGACCTCTACCACCGGCTGTTTGCGGTGGAGATCCTGCTGCCGCCGCTACGGGAGCGAAGGGAGGATATCGGCCCTCTGACCACCGCCTTCGTGCAGGAGATTACCCAGCGTTTCGGCAAGCACCTGCTCCCCTTCCCGCCGGAACTGACCACCGTGTTCGAGCGCTATCCCTGGCCGGGCAACGTGCGCCAGCTGCGTCGCGAGGTGGAGCGGCTGGTGGCGCTGACGCCCGACGGCGGATCTCCCTCGCCGGATCTCTGCTCCGCCGAGCTGAGGCAGTATCTGGCCGAGGGCGGGGAGTCGCGGGAGGTCCTGGCGGGAGAAGAAGACGGCACCCTGCCTGAGCAGGTAGAGGTGCTGGAGCGAAGGCTGATCCGGCAGGCGCTGGAGGCTACCGGCGGGAACAAGCTGCGCGCCGCCGAACGGCTCGGCATCACCCGGCAAGGGCTGCACAAGAAGCTGAATCGCTACGGCATCCGGTTCGGTACCAAGGTCGAGTTCGAGCCATAAGGTAACTGCTCGCCCAATAAGAGAGTCAACCGCAGATTGGCGCAGATTCTTGCAGACGAACGTTCAATCCAATCTGCGAAATTCTGCAATCCATTCAGGGGGACTCCTCGACGGAGCAACGATCGATTTCAGCGGGATCGGCCAACGTTCCAGAACCTCGTTCCACAACTGGTCCGCAGTATAGCATCGGCCCGTTTCTCCCCGGGGTTTCCGCGGATGCCGCTGCGAAAGTTCCGCCCGACGGTGGTGCCGGTGTAGGGTGTGCCGAGGTACGAGGCGCACCACTCCGGAATCGGTGCGCCTCCTGTCGTCGGTGTACCCACCCGGTTTTTCCTCCGGGTGACCGACTGCCATTCATGATCGCTACACAAGGGCAGAGAGGTGAATGATGAAGCTGCATGACGGGATCGACGAGGCGATGGCGGAGTGGATCGGGCGCCAGCCGCTCTTCTTCGTGGCCAGCGCGCCGCTGGCCGGCGACGGGCATGTGAACCTCTCGCCACGCGGGTTGGATTCGTTTCGGGTGTTGGACGAGCGGCGGGTGGCGTGGCTCGATCTGACCGGTAGCGGCAACGAGACCGCCGCTCACTTGGCGGAGAACGGCCGGGTCACCGTGATGTTCTGCGCCTTCGAGGGTGAGCCGCGCATCCTGCGGTTGTATGGTCGCGGGCGGGTGGTGTTGCGCGGGAGCGGGCGCTGGGAGGCGTTGGCGGGCCTCTTTCCGGCGCTGCCCGGTGTGCGCCAGATCGTCGAGGTGGAGGTGGCGCGCGTGCAGACCTCGTGCGGCTATGGGGTGCCGTTGATGGACTACCGCGGTGAGCGGTCGCGGCTTCTGGATTGGGCAGGCAAAAAGGGTGAGGAGGGGGTATTGGAATACCGCAAGAAGAACAATGCGGTGAGTATCGACGGCCTGATCGCGCCGCGGGAGGAGGGTTAGGGGTGGTTCGCGCGGGAGCGACTCCCTGATGGAGTCGCTCCCGGTGCGCTTACTGGACTTCCTGCCAGTTGGGGCGGGCAGTCCCGCCGCCGCCCTCCGGGCAGTTGATGGCGATGCAGGCGTTGTTCAGGGTCAGCGTCTCCGGGTTGCTGTCCTCGTCCTGGTCATCCCACAGGCCGATGGCGCGCAAGCGCACGCGCTGTATGCTGGAAGGCGCGAAGGAGGCGCCCAGATTGAGGTCGATGGTTCCGCTCAGCCCGTCCTCCGCCAGGGTCACGATGCCGCCGCCCGTCTCGGAAAGGATGAGCCGCTGCCCCAGCCCGAAGCCCCAGCGTCCAAACAGACGTTGGACTCGATCGATGTCTATCTGGCGGAAATTGTACCGATTGCCGCAGTTGTTCCCCCAGCCATTGCCGTTTCCGCAGTGGTTGTTCCAAATGTCCCAACCAAAGTGGTTGCCATTGTTGTCGTCGTCGTCGTCGCGGTGCCTGTCCCAGTCGTTTCCGTTCCACGGTCCGTTGCCATTCCCTTGGCCGTAGGCGTTCCCGTTGCCGTTCCCGTTCCCGTTGCCGTTGCCGTTCCCGTTCCCTTGTCCGTTGCCATTCCCGTTCCCTTGTCCGTTGCCATTCCCCTGGTTATTGTCGCCAGGCTCTTCGTCTTCTTCGTCCGCACGCCATCCCGGGGCATAGGAGACCATGTAGCAGGAGATTTCGTTCGAGGCCTCATCCAGATGAACGCCGTTGCCATCGTTGCCGCAGAAGAGGTTTCCGGCGTGGTTGGCCAGGGTGATGTTGAGGTAGAGGGAAACCGTATCCTCGCTGGTGGTGATGAAGCTGGCCTTGAAGTGGACGTCCTGCGGGTCATCCTGGCTTTGGGTCTCGCTCAGGGCGAATTGCCCCGTACTCTGAACGCACATGTTGTCGGCGCAGCCGTTCCACCCTCTCCAGTGGTGCCATCCGTGCCACTCGCTCCACTGATTCCAGCCGCCCCGGTCTCGCCAGCGGTTCCAGTCGCCCCAGCCGCCCCAGTCGCTCTGATGGCGCCATCCATCCCAGTGGCTGCGACCATAATGGTCCCGGTTGTCGTGATCGCGTCCACCGTGGCGTCGATCATCGTCGTGGCGGTTGTCGTTGTCGTAGCTGCGGTTGTCGGGATTGCCCCAATTCCCCTCGGGCGCGGAGAGGGTCAGGGTGCCGCTGTCGAGCAGTCCGAGGTGGTTCCAGGTGGTGGCGTTGTCGCCGACGAAAAGGTTGCCGCCCGAAGCGTTCGGGTCGCAGTCGTAACTCTGCCGTATTGCGCGCTGCCATTCGGGGTGAGTTGCTGACGGGATATAGCCGGTTGAGGTGATCCAGTAGCGGTTCGCTACTTCGGCATCGGCGCTGTAGGTGACGGTGAATTGGCCGCCTTGGGCATCGGTGGCGGCAACGTCGGACGGGGCGCAACTGGTGGCGATGTCGCTGAGTGCCCGCTGAATCCCCGCGTCGGCGACCAGCAAAGCGTCTCCGCCGCTGCTGGTTTCGGCGGTGGAGCGCGTCGAGCTTTGGGTCATGTAGGCGAGCCCCCCCCCCAGCGCTCCGACCACCACGGTGACTGCGAGCGCCCCGATTATGCCGAAGCCCTGCTGATGGGAGGGGTGTGCGGGGGTGAGTGAGCGGTATCGGTTCATTGGGGCTGCTCCATGGAGTTGCGCGGCGCGGGCCTTGCCCAGACTTTGGTTACACGGCACTGCGTCAGGTGAACGCCTTTGCGGTGCCCTTGATCCCTACCTAATAAGGATAGCAGTGGAATCCTTGGGGGAAACGACAGACTTCATGCTTTTCCTATCATCGGACGGGAGTTAGGGAAAGGTCAATAGGTCTGTGGTTATAGGGTTGAGGTCGTGGCCGGGGCGGAGCGACGGGTGGAGCTACGTGGCGGGAGGGATGCATGCCTGATTTTTCAGTTTGATGCCGGAGCGGACGGGGAGCGTGTCGTTGTTGCTGTTGCTGACGGTGAACTGAACGGTGATCTTTTTGCAGCCACTGACTGGGCTGGTGGCCGGGGCCGAGAATATTGCGATGTCGTTTCTCACGGGGGAGACGTTGAGGGCCAGCGGGTACCAATTGCCGTTTACCCGGAGCTGTAGCGTACGATCGGCGGCGAGCTGGATGACACGGGCGGCCGGGGTATCGCATGTGTCGTTGGGGACGTTGAAGTCGATTCGAGAGCCGGCGATGTTGGCGGCGCCAGAGGAGATGGCGATGGATCCATCGCAGGCCTCACGCAGCTCGACGAGGGTGCGCTCCATGGCCAGTCGCGCGGCGGGGGCATTGGCCAGGACACGCTCGCCTGTCAAGTAGGCATTGACGCCGCTGGAGAGCAGGATGGAGGAGATGCCGGCGATGATCCCCATCACCACGATGGTGATCACCAGCTCGATCAGGCTGAAGCCCCGCTGGCGTCGTGCTCGAGTCATGATGTCGGTACCTAGTTGGCGGATAGCTCGATGGATTTTTGGGCGGAGGCGACATTGTTGATCGTGACGGAAACGGCGACGCGCTCGCAGCAGGTCATAGTCGCCGTGCAGAAACTGGTGTTCGGCGCGACGGTGGTTACGGTGCGATTGAGGACGTAAGTGTTCGGGAAGCCGGGAAATACTTGGTTCGTTAGGGCTGGGACGTTTCCACATTCCGCTGCGCTGGCGTCCTCGATCGACTCCCGGGCCAAATACCCCGCTTGCAGCAGTTCCGCATTGCGATTGGCGTTGGTCAGCGTGGGGCCGAAATAGGTGAAGGTGAGAACGGATCCGATGGTCAGCAGCACGATGGTGATGATCATCTCGATCAAGGTGAATCCGGCGGCCCGGCGGGTGGGGGTCATGGCGTCACCTGTACGAAGCCAGTTTCGGCGCTGACGGTGATCGTGGCAGTGCCGCCGTTCACCGCGATCGTGGTGTTGCCCAGCGGGGTGTTGCTGGCGTCGGTAGGTTTCCCGTACTTTTTGCTGAAGCGAAGGGAGAAGTTGGAAATCGGGGCGGAGGTGATCGGTGTCGAGTACACGTCGGCGCCGTTTCTAATGCGGTATTGGTTCGCCGCGATACGCTCGATGGTGAAGGCGACCCCACGGCTCATGGAAAAGGACTGGGTGAGGCGGATGTCCGCAGCCAGCTGCAGGGCGGTGGGGCCGGCGTTGACGTTGGTGGGCCAGCGGGCGATTGCGACTGCGGCCAGGATGCCGACGATCACCATCACCATGATCAGCTCGATGGTGGTGAAGCCTTGAGCTTTGGAGCGCATGGGGTACGGATCACATGTCTTTGTGCTTCGACCCAATGGTGGGCGGGAGTTGCACTCCCGCCCTTGCTGGTCGGTTGGTACGATTGCCCTGGGATCAGTTGGACGTCATGCCCAACCCGTTGGGTCCGAGATCCGCTGTTCTGCAAGTGGTGCCGCTGCCGTTGGCTACATCAATGAAGCCTGTGGTGGTGGCGTCTGGAGTTGCAGTCCACCCCGTAGGGATCGATGTGTTCGCGATGACGTTGGCGAGGGTGGGCATTGTCGTGTTGTTGGCTTGAGCGGTCGCCAGGGATATAGCCGCCGATGACTGGATAGCGCCGACGATGCTCTGGCAGACGCTGGTGGACGCCTGACCCGAGAGGTTGGAGAACTTCGGAACCGCGACGGCGGCCAGGATGCCCAGGATGACGATGACCATGACCAGTTCGATGAGGGTGAAACCCTGTTGCCCGCGGGCAATGTTACGCATTGATTTCATGACGGTTTCCTCTTGAGGATGAGTTCGTACCGCAAGCCGCAGCCTGCGTCCGTTGGAAGGGGTGAGCACTCCGTTCGGCCGCAGCCTTTCCGGAATTTCGCCTCCTTCCACCACGTAGTATCGGTCCTATACGGGAAGCGGTCAATTGAAGAGCCGTCAAAGAGGGTCGCTTAACCTGCTGAAGTTGAAGGGGACTATCGAGGGCTGATGGAGAGTTTGATGTCGTCGTCGTCGCCGAACTGCTTGTTCGGACCGGCGGAGAGGAGGGTCAGCTGTTCGCCCCTGGGATAGTAGAGGTAGCGGGTGCCCCAGGAGTCGGTGAAGTTACCGCTCTCCAGGTCCAGTTCCGCAAGCGTGTTGGGGGGCGTGCCGTCGAGCAGGCTCTTGATGCGGATCGACTTGGCGATGTTCTGCATCTCGAACCGGGTGATCTCCGCTTTCTGTTCCTCGAATCCCCCCTGGATTTTCTGGATCATGCCCTGGTGGCCTGCGTCACGATAACTGACCAGTTCGCCCAGATCGATGTTCCCCTTCATCGCCGAGCGGAGTAGCTGCTGCAGGGCTACCGAGGTGGGGATGTGGTCGATCTCCCCCAGGTTTTGCCACTCCTGCTGGGTCAGGGGCATCGCCTCCAGTTCCGTGGTGAGGAAGGTCATCTCCCCTTTCATGCCGGCGACCACGTCGATATTCAGCGAGGGGTCGCTGTTGGAGCGCAGGTTGACGGTGCCGTCGCGTACCAGCAGGCGGGAGCCGCCCGCCTGGCTGTATTCCACCATGAAGGAGGTGCCGCGGATGCCCATGGTGGCCACCGGAGTCTGTACCGTGAGGATCTCGTGGTCGGGTTTGGCGGCACCGAGGGCACCGGTGATCACCCGCGCCAACACCTGCCCCTTGCCTACCAGCAGGTTGACCACCTCCCCCTGCTTCCTGTCGCTGGCCACCATCAGGGTGGTGTTGGGCTTGATCCGCATCGCCCGCCCCTCCATGAAGAGCAGGTCGGCGCTGCCGGTGGGGCCGGAGCGGACCATGTCCCCCTCGTGGAGGGTGGTGCCCATCTTGAGGGGTTTCCACGCGGTACTGTCGCTGCGGCGGTATTCGACCTGTCCCTTCACTTCGGTGGCGAGGTAGTTCTCTTCCAGGGCGCGGCTGAGAGAGACCTCCGCCTCGTACAGGGCGTAGTAGCCGAAGGCGCCCCCGATGGTTGAGAGGAAGAGGAAGATGAAGAGGATTTTCTTTGGCATGGCATGCACCGGCCGGTGCGGCCGCGTCAATCGATTCGTGGTGGATACTTAAATTATATAGGTCACGGGGCACGGATCGGCCTTGGGGAAAATACCTAACCTATGTTTCATTTACTGGCAGGTAAGAGAAAACTCCTCTCATAAGCGAGGGCGTGGGCAGTGCTAGCGTCGGGAGGCGCGGGTGAGGGCTGGATTGTCACGACAGGTCGTGAAGGATCAGAGCGAGCAGGTAGACGCCGATGGCCAGCAGCAGCAGGGCGATGATCCGCGGGTGTCCGCTAGTCCAGCGGTTGGGGGCGTGGCGCAGGGTGCGCAGGGCGTCCAGCAGGAGACGCAGGGTGACCGGCTGGTTGGCCCAGCTTTCGAATCCCTTGAGCAGGCTGGGGCGATGGAATATCGCCACACCTACAACGAACGCGAACAGGGCGCCTGTGGTGAGGACGATGCCGGTGGTTTGCAGCGCCAGTACCAGGGCGGTGGATAGGGTCTGTTCGTGGGTGAAGGCGAAGAGGTAGGTTTCGTGGGTATCCGTAGGGCCCCACAGGCCGAAGAGCAGGAGTGAGGCGCCGGCTATCAGCAACGCGCCGGAGAAGCGGTGGTGGCGGTAGACGTAGCGTTCCACCTGATAGGGGCGGCGGGTCCAGCGAATCAATTGATAGAGGGAGCGGTCGTCGGTGAGGCGATGGGCGTCGTCCGGGCGGAGCAGGAGCCAGATTCCAGCGGCAATGGCGGCCAGGGCGGCGAGGGCGAGGACGATCGTCAGCGGGTAGAGGAGAGCGTGTTCCACAGGGCCTACCCTATTGATGGATGGCAGCCGCGCCAAGCTCCCACATCGGGAGGAAAATGCCAAGGGCGAGGATTAGCACCATGACGCCGACCACGGCTAGCAAGATCGGTTCGATGTTGCTGCTCAGAGCCTTCAATTCGTAATCCACCTCCCGTTCGTAGAACTCCGCCACTTCCTGCATCAGGGAGTCCATCGATCCCGTCTCTTCGCCCACCGCCATCATCTGTAGCACCAGCGGGGTGAACAGTTTGGTGGCGGCGGCGGTGCGGGTTAGAGAGTCGCCCCGCTCGATCCCTTCGCGCATGGAGTGGATCAGGAAGGCCACGTAGCGGTTGTCGACCGCCTGTCCTACCGCCCCCATCGCTTGAAGCAGCGGGACCCCGGAGCGGGAGGCCATGGCGAAGGCGCGGGCGAAACGCCCCAGTGTGGCACGGAGGATGATCGAACCGACGATCGGCAGATACATCTTTTTCCTGTCCCACAAAAAGGCGCCCCGCTCGGTTTTCAGGTACTGCCCCACGCCGATGACGATGAGGACCACGATGCCGGCCATATACGGCCAGTTGTGGACGGTGAAGTCGGAGACGCCCAGGAGAATCTTGGTGGGCAGCGGGAGTTCTGCGTTGAAGGTGTCGAAGACCTTGGAGAAGGCCGGGATGACGAAGACGTTGATGATCGCCATGGCGGCGCAGATGGCGACGAGGACGAACGACGGATAGCGCAGCGCCGCCTTGATCCGGTTGCGGGTCTCCTTCTCCAACTCCAGATAGAAGGCGAGCTGGAGGAACGCCTCGTCGAGCCGGCCACTCTCCTCACCGACCTGGATCATGCTGATGAACAGCGGCGGAAAGACCTTTGAATGTTCGGCCATGGCCGTCGCCAGGGAGCGGCCCGACTGGAGGGCGTTGACGATGTCCTTCAAGGCTTGGGATAGCTGGGGGTTGGGGGTGCCTTCGGTCAGGCCGGTGAAGGCGCGGATCATCGGGACGCCGGATTTGGCCAGGGCGTGGGCCTGGCGGCAGAAGAGGATCAGGTCGTCGAGGGTCGCCTTCTTGACGAAGAGCTGGTCGCGCAGCGGGGCGAAGACGTCCTGCTGGCCCTTCACCTCGTCGATCACCAGGGGGGTGATGCCGCTGCTGATCAGCTGGGCGGCGACCTGGTCGGTGTTGTCGGCCTCGGTCTCTCCGTCGATGGCGTGGCCGCCCATGCTGCGTCCCTTGTAGCGGTACTTCGCCATGCGCTATCAGGTCCCGGCCGGGGTGGTTGCGGATGTGTCGGCGGCCGCTGCCGGGCGAGCGGGCGAGGCGGCGGTGGCGGCGTGTTCCTCGGGGACCTCCTCCAGTGCTCCGGTGAGGCGGATCACCTCCTCCAGGGTGGTCAGGCCGCGGGCGGCGTACTCGAGGGCGCAGAGTTTGAGCGGTTTGAAGGCACGATTGGCCTTGGCGGCGCGGGTGAAGGCATCGGCGTCGTTGCGGCGCAGTGCTTCGGCCATCGGGCCGTCCAGTTCCAGCAGTTCGTAGACGCCGACCCGGCCGCGGTAGCCGGTGTTGTTGCAGTGGGGGCAGCCGCGCCCGCGCTTGAGCTTGATCAGGTGCGCCTGTTTGCCCGCCAGGGCGCGGATGAAGGCCTGTTGGTGGGGGTCCGGCCGGTGTTCCTCGATGCAGGTCTCGCAGATCCGGCGCACCAGCCGCTGGGCGACCACCGCGAGCAGCGAGGAGGCCACCAGGTAGCCCTCGGCGCCCATGTCGATCAGCCGGGTGGCGGTGCTCACCGCGTCGTTGGTGTGCAGGGTGGAGAGTACCAGGTGGCCGGTGAGCGAGGCGCGCATGCCGATCTCCATGGTCTCGCTGTCGCGCATCTCGCCGACCAGCACCACGTCGGGGTCCTGGCGCAGGGCGGTGCGCAGCACCCGCGAGAAGGTGAGGCCGATCTTTTCGTGGACCTGTACCTGGTTGATGCGCGGCAGCCGGTACTCCACCGGGTCTTCGACGGTGATGATCTTGCGCTGGGGAGTGTTGAGGACGTTGAGCGCGGAGTAGAGGGTGGTGGTCTTGCCGCTGCCGGTGGGGCCGGTGACCAGCACCATGCCGTGGGGGTGGTGGATCAGCTTGGTCAGCCGGTCGAGGATCCGCGGCGGCAGGCCCAACTGGTCGAGGGTGAGCTGGCCGCCGCTCTGGTCGAGCAGTCGCATCACCACCGATTCACCGTGCTGGATCGGCATCGTCGAGACACGCACGTCGATGCTCTTGTCCTGCACCTTGATGTTGAAGCGTCCGTCCTGGGGCAGGCGCTTCTCGGAGATGTCGAGGCCGGACATCAGCTTCAGCCGCGAGACCAGTGCGGGGGCGATCTTCACCTCCTTGACCACCTGCTCGTGGAGCACCCCGTCGATGCGCTGGCGGATGCGCAGCGCGGTCTCGTCGGGCTCGATGTGGATGTCCGAGGCCCCCACCTGCACCGCGTCCTCGAACAGCGACTGGAGCAGTTTGACCACCGGGGCGTCCACCGCCATCTCCGCCTGCACCAGTTGGTTGAGGTCGAAGTCGGTCTTCGACAGCTCTTCACCGAGGACTTCGGCGAAGCTGGTGATCTCGTCGGTGCGGCGGTAGATCTGGTCGATGGTCTTGATCAGGTCCGCCTCGCGCACCACCGCCAGTTGGATGCGTCGTTTGAGCAGCCGGGTGAGTTCGTCGAAGGCGAAGATGTCGGTGGGGTCGGACATCCCCACCAGGATCCCCTCCTTGCCCTCCGCCAGCGCGATGGCGCGGAAGCGGCGGGCGACGGTCTCGGGGATCAGGTGCACCACTTCGGCGTTGTACTGGTAGTGCTTGAGGTCGATCAGCGGCAGGTCGAGCTGTTTGGAGAGCAGCTCCAGCATCTGGTCGTCGGTGGTGAAGCCGAGTTGGGTGAGGGTGCGCCCGAGCTTGTGGCCGCTTTTCTTCTGTTCGGTCAGCGCGATCTTCAGCTGTTCGTCGGTGATGATGCCGTTTTCCACCAGCAGGTCGCCGAGGCGCACCTTCTGGCGCGGCGCGCGGCTCTGGGCGCCGAGCTGCTCCATCGCCTCTTCGGAGGTGAGCAGCCCCATCTCCACCAGCACCTTGCCCAGCTTCTTGCCGCTCTCCTTCTGGATCTTGAGCGCCGCCTGGAGCTGCTCGGAGGTGATGATCCCCTTTTCGATCAACAGGTCGCCGATGCGGACTTTCTTGCCGGGTAGCATGGCGGATCTCCTAGGGGGCTCCGGCGATCGTCTTCAGCCGTTGCGCGGCATACTCGCGGGCGGCCGGCGACAGGCGGGGATCGAAGCCGGCGCGGCGGTAGGCCTCGCGCGCCTCGGCGGGGCGGTTCAGCGCCTCCAGGGAGATCGCCATGCCGAGCCACCAGGCGCCCTGGTGGCGGTCGACGGCGAGCGCCTGGCGGTAGCCGTCGAGCGCCACTTGGTAGCGACCGGTGCGCTGCTCCAGGGCGGCGATGAAGGCGTAGTCGGCGGCGTCCGGCGCGGGGATGGTGCGCAGCGTGGCCAGCGCGTCGTCGACCGCGCCGTTGTTCACCTGGAGGCGGGCCTGGAGGCGGGCCAGGGAGGCGTTGGCCGGGTTCAGGCGCAGCCCTTCGGCGAGCAACGGCTGGGCCTCGCTGAGACGTCCGCCGTTGATCAGCAGCGCCGCCAGCGCGGTTCGCGCACGGCCGTCGCCGGGGCGCGCCCGGAGGCAGTCGCCGAGCGCGGTCTCCGCCGCCTCCAGCTTCTCCATCCGTGCCAGGTTGAGGGCGCTTTGGCAGAGGTCCTCCTGCTGCCGGCGGATCACCTCCGGCTTCGGTTCCGGCGGCGGCGGCTGGAACAGGTCGACGACCACGCGGGTGCCGCCTTCGCGGTCGGTGGGCAGCGAGAAGAGGCGGTTTTCCTCCACCTCGGCGGCGTCGAAGTCGAGGTGGACCAGCAGCCGGCCGTTGCGGCTCTCCCGCTCGATGGCGGTCAGCGGGGTGTTGCCGACGTCCAGCGGCGGCAGGTGTCCGTCGTCGGCGGTGGACTCCAGCTCCACGGTAAGCCCGCGGTGGTCGTCGCGCAGCACCCGGTAGGGGGCGGGGCCGTCGAGGGCGAGGACCAGCCGGGTGCGCAGGTTCTTGCGGATCAGCTGGATCGCGGTGAGGTGGTAGCGGGGGGCGGCCGGCGCCGCGGCGGGCGTCGTCGCCGGTGCGGGGGCCGAGGCCGTGGCGGACGGGGCGGTCGCCACCGTCGGCTCGGGGGTGAACTCGGCCGCTACCGCCGGTGCGGTCGGCGTCTGTTCGCCATGTGGGGTCTCGTCGACCGGGAGGGCGGCGGGCAAAGGGGGCTCCGCCGCGCTCGGTGGGGCAAGCGGAGTCTGCGGGGCGGCCACGCCCGCGGCGTGGAGGGCGGCGCGCAGCGAACGCTGCATCTTCGGGTCGAAGGCGAAGAGGGCGATGGCGCTGATCACGGTCAGCACCATCAGGATGAAGATCAACCGGGTGCGCTGCGCGGAGGGGGCGGCGCGGGCGGTCAGCCCCTTGAGGGCCGGTTCCCGCTGGGCGGGTTTGGGCAGACGCGCCTCCAGGTCGCGCAGCATCTGGTTGATCAGGCTCACCGGGCGAGGCCCCCCAGGAGCGCGGTGAGCGCTTCACGAGCCTCGGGCAGCAACATGGCGACGGCGCCCACGGCGAGGGCGAAGAGCAGGCCGCCGAACCAGACGGGGATGGTCACGGCGCCGCCTTCCCGCGGCGTTCCCTGATGGTCGTCGGCCACCGCGGCCTCCACGTGGCGCCGCTCGATGGTGTGATCGCCGCGCCCGTAGGCGGCCATCATCGCCTTGTGGGCGTAGACGTTGATCAGCCGCGGCAGCCCCTGGCTGGCGCGGTGGAGCAGGGTGCAGGCGCGCGGGTCGAACAGCGGCGCGCCGTTGTAGCCGGCGGCGTTGAGGCGGAAGTTGATGTAGCCTTCGACGTCCTCCCGGTGCAGCGGCTGCAGCTCGTGGGAGAAGGTGATGCGCTGGCGCAACTGGCGCAGCGAGGGATCGGCCAGCCGCTCGTCCAGCTCGTTCTGGCCGAACAGCACCACCTGCAGCAGCTTCTGCTTTTCGGTCTCCAGGTTGGTGATCAGGCGCACCGCCTCCAGGGTCTCGTCGGGCATCGCCTGGGCCTCGTCGATCAGCACCGCCACCCGTTTGCCGTCGCTGGTGAGTTTGATCAGCCGCTGGGTGATCAGCTTCATCTGGTGGTGCAGCGAGATCCGCTCGCTGCCGCTCACCCGCAACTCTTCGGCCAGCGCCAGGTGTAGCGCCTGGGGCGAGAGCATCGGGTTGGGGATGTAGGCGGTGACGAATTCGTCCTCCAGCGAGTTGAGCAGCATGCGGCAGAGCAGGGTCTTGCCGGAGCCCACCTCGCCGGTCAGCTTGACGATCCCCTCGCCCTGGCGCAGCGCCAGGGTGAGGGTGTTGAGCGCCTCGCTGTGGCTGGCGTAGTTGTAGAAAAAGCTGGTGTCCGGGGTGAGCTTGAAGGGCTGCTCGCGGAGGCCGAAATGTTCGAGATACATCAGTCGTTACATCCCGCTCTGCAGGTGGGGCTCGCGGCGGACGGCCGGCGGGCGTTCGGTCCGGGTGGCGGCGAGGGGCTCCCCGTGGAAGCGGCTGGGCGATGCGCTCACTCCTCGCCCCTCACCCAACGGAAGTTGGCGCGGGAGCCGCGTAGCGCCTCGCCCCAGCGCCGGTCGCCGTCGACCACCACCGGGCGCAGCAGGATGACCAGCTCGCTCTTGATCCCCGATTCGGTGCGGTGGCTGAACGCTTCGCCGACCACCGGCAGGTCGCCGAGCAGCGGGGTGTAGCTGCGGCTCTTCTGCGACACCTCCTTGAGCAGGCCGCCGATCACCACCACCTGGCCGCTGGCGGCGCGAACGATACTATCGGATTCCCGGGTGGTGCTGTAGGCCAGGGGGAGTTGCTGGGTCTGGTTGTAGACGGTGAAGGTCTTGGTCTGGTCCTCCACCTCCACCACCGTCGGGTGGATGTGCAGGGTGACCGAGCCGGCGGGGGAGACCTGGGGGGTGACGTCGAGGGCGACGCCGGAGAAGAAGGACTCCAGTTCGATCTCCGGGGTGACGTTGCCGTTCTGGTCGGTGGTGGAGGTGACGCCGGTGACGAAGAATTCGTCGGAGCCCACCTTGATCACCGCCTTCTGGTTGTTCACCGTGGAGACCCGCGGGCTGGAGAGGACGTGGACGTCGCCCTGGGTCTTGAGCAGGTCGATGAAGACCGCGAAGTTCTGGATATTGAGGGCGAGAGAGAAGAGACCGCCGAAGCTGGCGCTGCCCAGTGCCTGGGAGAAGGCGGCGGCGTAGGTGGAGGCGTAGGTGGCGGAATTGGAGAGGGTGCTCGAGGTGTTGTTGTTGCTGCTGCTGCTGCTGGAGGTGGTGTTGCTGTTGACGTTGGAGACGGTGCTGGTGGCGGAACCGCTGTAGCTGGAGTCGCCCTGGCTGCTGGAACTCGCGGCGTTGCTGTTGTAGTCGGAGCTGACGTCGCTGCTGCTGGCGTTGCTGTTGCTGGCGCTGCCGGAACTGGTGTTGGAGGCGTTGTTGCTGTTGGTGGTGCTGTAGCTGCCGGTGGGGACGCCGAAGGGGGTGAAGGCGCCGGTGTAGGGGTTGAACAGCTGGTTGGGGTTGATGCCGTTGGTGTTGCCGCCGACCACCCTGTTGTCGCCGTCGCGGGCCAGCCCCGCCCAGTCGATGCCGGAGCGGTAGTTGTCGTTGAGCTGCACCTCCAGCACCTTGGCCTCGAGGATCACCTGGCGGGCGATGGTCTGCTCGGTCTGGTTGAGGAACTTTTCCACCTCGCGCAGCTCCAGCGGCATGGCGCGAACCACCACCAGGCCGGTTTCCGGGTTGACCGCGACGCTGCGGCCGTTGCGGCTGATCGGAGCGCCGCTCTGGGAACTGTCGGTGGCGCCCTGGTCGGTGCTGCCGAGGAGGTCGGCGATGTCGGTCCCGCCGCCGCCGCCGGCAGCGGTGCCGCCGGCGCTGCCCTGTTCGGCGCTGTAGGCGCCGATGATGACGGCGATGGAGCGCTCCAGCTCGGTCCAGAAGTCCCCCTCGGTCTGGCGGGTGGAGATGCTCGACCCCTTGCTCACGCTCTGGCTGCTGCTACCGGTGCCGGTGCCGGCGGTGCTGCCACTGCTACTGCTACTGCTGCTGCTGGATTGGCGTCCCGCGCTGACCGTGGTGCCCGAGGTGCCGGAGCGCAACACGTTGAGGTGATTGACCTCGAAGATCCGGGTCTGCAGGCGGATCGGCAGCACCTGATAGCCGTGGCGGGTGCGCTCGAATTCGTAGCCGTAGGTGTTGCGCACCACCTCCATCACCTCGTCGACGGTGACGTTCTTCAGCGACAGGGAGATGGTGCCGGCCACGCCGGGGGCGACCGT
Organism: Endothiovibrio diazotrophicus; assembly: GCF_054657215.1. Taxonomy (NCBI): domain Bacteria; kingdom Pseudomonadati; phylum Pseudomonadota; class Gammaproteobacteria; order Chromatiales; family Thioalkalispiraceae; genus Endothiovibrio; species Endothiovibrio diazotrophicus. The sequence goes on along the minus strand of NZ_BAAHXB010000080.1, from coordinate 5,262 downwards.
CATGCTGAAGGGCGTCTCCTGGACCAGACCCATGAAGAATTCGGCGGCGTTCATCTCGCTAACGGTGACGTCGAAGCGGGGCTCTTCGTCGGAGTGGCCGCCGAGGTCGACATGGAGCGGCGGCAGCAGGCTCTCCAGGACCTCGGGTGGCGGGGCGGCCACCGGGGCCGCGGCGTCGGTGCCGCCGCGGGCGTCGGATTGCTCGATGCTCTCTTCCAGGGAGCGTTCGGCCGGGCCGGGCGGGGGTTTGGGTTGGGCGCTCTGACACCCCCCCAGCAGCAGCGTCGCCAGCAGGGGCAGGAAAAAGACGATTCGAAGTTGGGTCATGAGCGCAGGTTTCCGGCCGCAGGTCTCCTTATTGTATCGGTGTAGATGGTCAGGCTAAACACTTCATCGCCTTCGCGTAGCTGAACGCGACCGGGGCGGATGGTCAAAACCTCGGCATCGTTGATCTTTTCGCCTTCGCTGACGTGGTGTCCGTTGATCACCGCGCGGCGGCGGTTGCGGTTGGTGTAGGTGGCGGTGAGGTGCCACTCGACGATCTCCCCCGGCGCCTCGTCGACGGTGCCGGCGGGGGGCACGACGTAGGATTCCGGCGGACGGGTGGGGTCGCGCAGCTCGGCCGCCGCGGCCCCGCCGGCGAGCAGCGCGGCGGCCGTCAGGGTGAGCAGCGCGGCGAGCGCGCGGCGCGGCGACGACCGCTCTGCGGCCCGTCGACGGGCGATTCGCGGATGATGGAGAGGGCTAGCCACCGACCCACTCCTCACTAAGGCTCAGGGTGTGGGCGCGCAGGGTGACCCGGCAGGCGGGGTACTCCTCCACCTCCAGTTTGAGCTGCTCCCACGAGAAGAGCCACGGTAGTTGCTCCAGGCGCTGGAGAAAGTTGAGGATCTCCAGGTAGGAGGCGCGCACCGTCAGCACCATGGTGTGGCGGTAGATGTTGGGGGCCTTGCTCTCGGCGCCGAAGAAGGACAGTGCCTTGTCCTGTTTCTGCTCTTCGATCAGCGGCTTGGGGTCTTCGCTGTCGAGCGAGAGCAGCTCCACCCCGTCGCCGAGCAGGGTCTGCAGCACGCGAGTCATCTCCGCCGGGGCGATCAGGTCGACGGTACGCTCCTTGAGTCGCTCATCGAGCAGTTTCACTTCCGCGTCCAGTTTCGCCAGCCGGTTGCGCAACTGGGCGTTGGGGTCGTCCCGGTTGTCATGGATCACCCGTTGGATCTGGGCCGCCAACTGGGTGTTGCGCACCTGTTTCGGGGTGAGCAGTTCCTGCAACTGGGCCCGCTGTCTGGCCAGCGGCTTAATCAATAGGGTGTCGGTGAGGCCGTAGGCGCAGACGATCAGGGTGACGGTGACGATCAGCTTCTCGCGCAGGGTGAGTGCATCGATCTTGCTCAGTAGCGGTTGCAGTCGGTTGCGGCTCATTGGGTCATCCCCTGGAGTGCGCGCAGGGCCACCTGGGGCGAGAGCGAGTCGCCGCCGGCGGGTAGCCCGAAGGCGTTCTGCGGGGCGGGGTTGTTCTCCTCCTCCGGTTCGGGTTCGACCCGGCGGGTGTCCAACTCGAAGCGCAGGGTCCCCCGCTCATCCTTGCCGCGGGTGATGCGGAAGGTGCGGAAGCCGGTGCCGCTGAGTTGCGCTGACTTGCCGAGGCTCGCCACCAGGTTGGGGGGCTGGACGGCCGCGGTGGCGAAGCCGGTGATGCGCAGCTCGCCGCCGGCGTCGGCGATGGTCAGACTCTTCATCCAGAGCCCCTCCGGCCACTGGTTGGCGATCGCCTCCAACTGGCCGGCGAACCCCTCGGTGTTGCTCAGGGTCCGCCCCTTGAGGGTCTCCAGTACCCGCACCTTGAGGGCCTTCTCATCGGCGAGCACCTGGATCCGGCGCTCCAGCTCCGGGTCCTTCTCCTGGCGGGGGAAGGTCCGGGTGGTCTGCTCCAGCTGGGTGATCAGCACCGTCTCTTGGTCGGTCAGGGTGGTCAGCTGGTGGCGCAGGTCGTTCAGCTTCCAGCGGGAGTGGCCGTACATCGCCAGCAGGCCGACGAGCACCACCAGCGGCAGCAGCAGGATCGCCGAAGAGGGGAGCTGCTGGCGCTTCGGCAGCAGATCGGCGTCGAGGAGGTTGACCTGCTGGCGGTTCATTCGGCGCTCTCCTTCCATTCGCGCAGCGCCGCCCCCACCGCCTGGATGCCGTTGACCCGTTCCGGTGGCGAGAGGGGCTCCGGGCACTCGAGCAGCGTCTCCAGGTCGAGGGTGTGGACCTCCAGCCCGAGCATCGTGCCCAGATAACGGGGCAGCGCCTCGATCTCGCTGGCCAGCGGCAGCATCACCAGATGCTTCGGCGGCGCCGTCGAGAAGTGGCTTTCGAAATAGTCGAGGGTTCGCTGCACCTCCAGCACGATGTGGTCGAGGAGCGCCTGTCCCTCCTGGGGCAGATCGAGGAAGTCGGACCACTGCTCACGGCTGAGGGTGTTGTGCAGATCCCGTTCGCCGAGATTGAGGTCGCGGGCGAGGAAGAGCGCCTGATCGCGGAAGATCATGGTGGCGCCGCGGTTCTGCTCGATACCGAGCAGCACCGAGCCATCGGCATCGAAGGGGTAGCGGGCGGTGAGGTTGCGCAGCACCAGTTCGCCGATGTCCACGGCGGTCGGGGCGAGGCCGGCGCCGCGCAACAGCTCCACCAGGGTCTTGATCCGTTCCTTGCGCGCTACCGCCACGTAGACCACCGCGCCGGGCTCGCCATGGCGACCGCTGGGCAGTGGGAAGACGTCGAGGGCGGCCTGGTCGGCGGGGAAGTCGATCATCTCCTTGATCCGCCAGCGCATCGCATCGCGCAGTTCGTCGGGTTCCACCGGTGGCGCCTCGGCGCGCAGCAACTGGTACTCGTTCGCCTGCAGCGCGAGGGTGCACTCCAGACCGGTCAGCCCATGGGCGGCGGTCATCTCGCTGAGGGCGGCGGCCCGCTCGGTGTCGTCGCGACAGAGGCGATAGTCGCAGAACAGCAGCCGCGGGCGCTCGCCGGGATCGGGGGCGACGGCAGCCACCGCCACCCCTTCGTCGCGGAGCGCGACGCCGAGCAGCAGACTGGCCGTCTTCTTCTTTTTCCGAAACGGTAGCACCCTCGACCTCCCCGGCGGGCGGAATCGGCCCAGTTCTAACAGCATTTCTAAGTATGCATCCTATCTCTATATCTAGAAAGGATATTTAGAAACGCTAACCTTCCGACGCGAGCGACGGGATTTTGGCGGATTGCACGGATCGGCGACGCCGCCGCCGGCAATTCCATGCCGCAAGTCGGACTTGGTGCTTAGGTATGCGAATATCATGCCCAAAATATCTGAAACGGCGAACGCCGCCGGCCCCGCGCGATAGCGCGGGGCCGGCGGCGTTCGCCGTTTCAGGCTGCGGACATCTTCTTGCGCTGTTCGCGCTGCAGGTGCATGACGAACCGCTCCAGTCCGCTGAGGGCCTGGCGGTCCACGTCGACGTAGCGGCAACCGAGGACCAGTTCGTGGTTGTCCTCGTCGTAGGCGGCGAAGCGCACCTCCAGCTTGCTCTTGAAGCTGGATTCGCGGCTGAGCTCGATGATGCCGATGGGGATCCGGTCGCCAACCCGCAGATAGGGGACGTCGTTGGCGTCCAGTGGGAAGCGGGCGCGGATGCCGCCGGCGGAGATGTCGACGACGTAGCCCTTGAACTGGAACTCGTCTTCCAGCTCGATGATGACGGGCAGGGCGGCGACCCGTGGCAGCACCACCCGGAAGGAGGAGCGCCGCTGGAGATAGGTGATTTCGGTGGGGTAGGGCACCCGGTAGCCGATGGCGCCGCCCTCGTCGACTACCTCGAGGATGTCGGTGTGGAAATCGATCTGGACCCCTTGAAGCGAGGCGTAGACCCGCATTTTCCGCTGTCGCACCGCCTGTTTGTGACCGTCCAGCGGGGTCAATTCGTCCAGCAGCAGATAGCCCTTGTCCGGCTCGGCCGCGACCAGCAGGCTGTTGTATCGCCCCGACCCGCCGGGCACAATGACGGTCAGCAGCACCCTCGTCTGGCGAATGCGGCCGAGCAGCGCATTGATCCGCTGCGGGTCGGTCAGTTGTTCGCCTTTGGATTGGTAGTCGATGGACACGGGGCTGCGTTCCTGGTCATGAGGCCCCGTTTCGCGGGCCGATTCAATGATTCAACCAATAATGATAATACGTTTCGTATGTCGGGAAAAACGCGATTGCCGCGCGACTCCCGTGTAACAAGGGGTTTTTCCAATCATGCTCTGGGTCAAGGCCTTTCATATCATCGCCGTGGTCACCTGGTTCGCGGGACTGTTCTATCTGCCGCGGCTGTTCGTCTATCACGCCATGTGCGAGGACACGGTGGGCGATGAGCGCTTCAAGGTGATGGAGCGCAAGCTCTACCACGGGATCATGACCCCGAGCCTGATCGTGGTGGTCGGTCTCGGACTGTGGATGCTCTTCGACTACGCCTGGGAGGCCTACCGCGCGATGCTTTGGTTGCACATCAAGCTGACGATCGCGCTGCTGTTGATCGGCTACCACCTCTATTGCGGCCATCTGGTGAAACGCTTCCGGGACGGACGCAACACCCGCAGCCACGTCTTCTACCGTTGGTTCAACGAGGCGCCGGTGCTGGCGCTGGTGTCGATGGTGGTGCTGGCGGTGGTCAAACCGTTCTAGTTCTCGGTGCGGTTTGCGCATCGCGGTGATCACTACTACCTTTAGTAGCGAGAGCGATGAACGGCCGATGGAGGAAGTGGTCGGGAGCTCCGGAAGCATGTTCTGTCGGGTCGGGCAGGTTGAGTTAGGCGCTCCGTGCGATGAGCGCAAACTGCAACAGTGGTGTTGGTTCCCTGCCCGCCCCCGACGGAGGAATTCGAAGATATGACCCGAATCGGGTCATCTTGCCCCTCCCTCTGGGGGCCCACAGGACGGCGGACGGGCCGGTAAAGCCCGCCCGCCGTTTTTCGTCTGGCGACGAAAAACGGAAGCCGGGGATCGCGCCCGTCTGGCGGTCCCGTTTTTACCGAAGTAAAAGACGAGTTAATTTTTGATCAAGAGGTGGTTTTCCGTTGTGCGGTGGATGATTCCCGGCATATCGGGAAAACGGGGCGAAAAGACGGGTTGTAAGTGGGGAGTGGATGGGTTTATAACTGAATTGACGGTGTCATAACGGCGCCTGCTGATGAGAGCTCATAAGAAGGGGGAAGACCATGACGACCAAATACGACCCCAGGGTGGGAGACTGGTACAAGAAC
>NZ_BAAHXB010000079.1:0-27099 GCF_054657215.1 Endothiovibrio diazotrophicus | reverse complement strand
TCCTATCCTTGGCCGGCATTGGACTTACGCTTTCCGCTATCCTATCGTCTTACCAACAAACTTACCGATAGCGGATATGCCTCATGGACACCGTCAGACTCTCCACCAAAGGCCAGATCGTCATCCCAAAGGAGCTTCGCGAAAGCCACCACCTGTTCGCGGGAACGGAGTTCGCCATCCAGGTGGTAGGTGGGGAAATTCGCCTTCGTCCCATCCCCGCCTTCCCACCGATCGACGTGAATGATGGGAAAGGGCTTCTCTCCCGCAGCGCCCGCCATCGACTGAGCGACAACGAAGCGGAGGAGGCCATCGGCAGGATGCTGGCCGACGCCGATGAGGCGACCAAAGGGTGATCGCCCTCGACACCAACATCCTCGCCCGCTACCTCCTCAACGACGACCCCGAACAAGCCGAAGCGGCGACCCGCCTGCTTTCGCGGAAAGAGACCTTCACCGCGCCCCCGACGGTCCTGCTCGAACTGGCCTGGGTACTCAAGGTGAACGGCTGCGAGCGGGACGATATTGCCAAAGGGCTACGCGCCCTGCTCGGCCTACCCAACTTCAGGCCCAAGGCATTCGAGGCCATCTGCTACGCCCTCCATTGGTTCGAGCAGGGGATGGATTTCGGTGACGCCCTCCACTTGGCGCTGAGTGACGACGAGACCTTTTTCACCTTCGACAAGGCGCTCGGTAAACATGCGGCGAACCTGGGAGCCGTTCCGCCGGTGAAGGTATTGGCGAAGTAGAACACCCCGGAAAAACTTCCGAAAAAAGTAGATCAACAACGAGGACCCGTAGCGGATGGACCCCATTACCCCCGGCATAATTTCCGGCCTAATCGCCAACGCCATCACCCACGCAGCGACCCAGACGGGTCGCAGCGCGCAACTCCTCCACCTCAATTGTTGAACAAACAGTCCAGATGCCCGGCCATCCGATCCCTCGTCCCTCTGTGGCGCTATCGACTCGCCCCCGACGACTCCACGCCATTCCCTGACGAGGCGCTTCGTTCCCCGCGGCGGATCAATCCTGCGCCACCTTCCGTCTCCAGTACTGCCGCATCATCGGCCGCACCGAGATGCCGTGCACGATGATCGACGCGGTGACCGCCGCCAGCGTGATGGCGACGATCGGCTCGACGAAGGCGCGGGGAAGGCCGTGGTTGATGGCGAACATCAGGTAGTAGACCGAGCCGATGCCGCGGATGCCGAACCAGGCGATCATCACGCGCTGGTCGGCGGAGACGGGGGCGCCGAGCAGGCCGAGCCACACCGAGGCCGGACGGATCACCAGGAACAGCAGCGCGAGGAACGCTACCGTCCCGGCGGGAGGGGCGGCGAGGGGCAGCATGGCGCCGACCACCAGCACGATGGCCAATTCGGCGATCCGCTCCATCTGCTCGTTGAAGCCGCGCACCGCCTGCATCATGTAGGCGCTGGCATGATCGGGGTGGGTGGCATCGCCGCTGCGGGCGAGGCATCGATCGTTCGCCGGCCCGTCCGCCGGCCCGTCCGTCGGCGTCGGACCCGCCTCGGCGGGGTCGTGAGCCCGGCCGGACGACTCCTTCACCCGCTGTAGCGCGATACCGGCGGCGAGCACGGCGAGAAAGCCGTACCCGTGGCAGAGCACCGCGGTTCCGTAGGCGAGTCCGATGAGTCCCAGGGCGAGGAATTCGTCCAGGCCGACCGACTCCTGATGGCGGGCGCGCAGAAAGACCACCAGCCGACCGATCAGCAGGCCGAGCAGCCCGCCGATCAGCAGGCCGGCCGCGGTCGCCCAGAGCACGTCCAGCACCAGCCAGCGCCAGCCCCACGTCCCCAGGTCATGTACGCCGAGCAGCCCCAGGCCGAGCATCACGAAGGGGAAGGCGGCCCCGTCGTTGAAGCCGCCCTCGCCGGTCAGGCTGAAGCGCAGGCGATCGCGATCCCCCGACGACTCCACCTGGACCGATGAGGCGAGCACCGGATCGGTGGGGGCGAGGATCGCCCCCAGCAGGATCGCCGCCCCCGGCGGCAGCCCGAGCCCCCATGCCGCCGCCAGCGCGATCAGCCCGACGGTCACCGTCATCGACACGAAGGCCAGCCGCAGCGGCAGCAGCCAGTGACGGTTCGACAGCGGCAGCCCCAGCTTCAGGCCGACGGAGAACAGCGAGATCAGCACCGCCACCTCGGCGGCCCGCTCCAGCAAGGCGGCGTCCTCCAGCGGGCGAGGCGTCAGCGCCGCCCAGCCGAGGGGCCCGAGGAGGAGGCCGGCGGCGAGATAGAGCATGGCGGTGCTCAACGGCAATCGCTTGAGCAGGGTGCCCGACAGCACCATGGCGATCAGCAGGACGCCGATGACCAGAGACCAGATCGCGAAGGTCATCTCGCTTCACGGGGAATTGGCTGCCTCAATGGACGGAATCCGACGGTTCGCAGGAGAGCAGCGGGGGGAGAAACGCCGCCTCGATCCGGCGGTAGGCCTCCTCCAGCCGGGCGGCCCAGCGCGCCGCCCCGGCGGTGGTCCGAACGCTGTCCTGACGGATCTCGATCATCGCGTGGGGGAGTCCGCGCCCCTCGCCGTGCAGCGGCAGCGAGTAGTCGATCCGCGGCTCGATCCGGTAGGGGTCGTTGTCGCCGACCACGATTTCGCTGTCGCGGGCGAGGGCGGCGAGCAGCAGTTCGGCAAGCCGGTGGTCGCGGCCGTAGGCGATGCCGACCGACCACGGACGGTACAGGCCCTGGAGGTTCGGGGAGAAGCTGTGGATGCTGAGCAGCACGGTGGGGCGATCGCGGCGCTCGTCGAGGAGCCGGGAAATGGCCTGATGATAGGGTTCGAACAGGCCCCGGATGCGCAGCGCCCGTTCGCTGGCCGGCAGGTGGCGGTTGCCGGGAATCGGCACGCCGGCGCTCTGTTCGGCGATCGACTCGACGCTGCTGGGGGGGCGGTTGCAGTCGATCACCAGGCGTGAGTAGCCGCTCAGCACCAGGGGGGCATCCAGCTGCCGCGAGAGCCGTCGCGCCACCTCCGCCGCGCCCGGATCCCAGCCGATGTGCCCGCTCAACTGGCGGGGATCGAGGCCGAGGATGCCGAGGCGCCGCGGAACGCGGTGGGAGGCGTGGTCGCACAGCAGCACCACGCTGCCGAGGCCAGCCGGGTTGACCACCTCCACCGCGGGCGGCTCGTCGGGCCCCGGCAGGGGCGATTGGGCGGGATGGCGGTCGTCGCGGGCCATTAGTGTACTGCCCCGCAATTAATGGCCCTTTCAGCGCCCCCCAGAGACGCCAGGGCAAGGCGCGGCGCGCAGGCAATGGCGAGTCCTTGGCAAGCGTCGCAACGCCGGCCTGGCGTCTCTGGGGGGCGCCCTGCGGGCGAGCCGCCAAGCGGCCATCCGCGGCGTTGCGGTCTCTTGAGGCAGGGCGGCTGCCCCGGCGAGCCCGCGCCTTGCGGCTGACCGCTTGGCGACTCGCTGAAAGGGCCATTAATTGCGGGGCAGTACACTAGCCGGCCACCTCGTCGGTCCACACCTTGAAGCCCTTGAGGGTGTTCGGTCCGAAGGCGTTGCTGATCGGCACGTCGGCCGCGTCGCGCCCCTGGGCGATCAGCACCCGGCCGATGCGCGGTGTGTTGTGGCGCGGATCGAAGGTGTGCCAACGCCCGCCCAGGTAGACCTCGAGCCAGGCGGAGAAGTCCATCGGCTCCGGCGCGGGGGGGACGCCGATGTCCCCCAGGTAGCCGGTGCAGTAGCGGGCCGGGATGTTCAGGCAGCGGCATAAGGCGATCATCAGGTGGGTGAAGTCGCGGCACACCCCGGTCCGCTCGTTGAAGGCCTCCAGGGCGGTCTTGCTGGGGCGCGCGAAGGGGTAGCCGAAACGCAGGTGGGCGTGGACGAAGTCGCACACCGCCTGCACCCGCGGCCAGCCGAGCGGGGTGCCGCCGAACTGCTTCCAGGCGAACTCGGAGAGGCGGTCGGTCTCGCAGTAGCGGCTCCCCTGGAGGTAGACCAGGGTCTCCGGCGGCAGCGCCTCCACCGCGTGCTGGATCGCCGCCGGCTCGACCGCGTCGGCCAGACCGCTGTCGCGGATGGTGGCGTCGGCGGTGATCAGCAGGTCGCCGGGCGGCGCCACGATGCGGCTGCACCAGTTGCCGAAGCCGTCGCGGTAGCCGCTGATCGGGAGCGCCGGGCGGGTGACGATGTGGTCCGGGGCGAGCAGGTCGGAGACCCGGCTGTAGTGGACGTTCAAGGTCAGGATCAGCGGCGTCGGCTGCGGGCAGGCGTAGATCAGTTCGTAACCGATGCGGATCTTCATCGCGGCCTTCCTCCGTCGGGCGCGGTGGCGGGCGTCAGCGGTCGGCCATCTCGGGTACGGCGCCTTGCGGCTCCATTCTGTGTCGGCATCGGTGGGGCGCTCCGTGGGGGGAAGGTTGTGCCGGACGCCGGGGACGGCGGGGACACAAACGGGGGTGGGGGCTCGCTGGCTCAGGGTAATCGGCCGGGCCGATGGGGTCTGTGCGGCGTCGCACAGAGCGTGAAGATGCGGAGGTCCCGGCGGCCTGCTTGCCGGGCTGGGGGGATGCGGAAGGGATACCTTACACCAAACCCGCGGCGTCCGCGGCCCCGGCTCCGGTGGCCGAGGGAGAGGCGGAGCCCGAGGGGTGTGAGCGGTGCGCAAGCGGCCGTATTGGACTAGGCTTGCCGCCTGGACGGATCCCGAATCGACTCACACGGCGTGCTCATGACCCACCCCATCCGGTTACTCATTGCGGACGATCACCAGATGATGCGCGACGGCCTGCGCGCCATCCTGGCGCGCGAGGGAAACATTGAGGTGGTCGGCGAGGCCGCGTGCGGCCACGAGGCCGTGGAACTGGGCTGCGCCCTCTCCCCAACGGTGGTGATCATGGACATCGGGATGCCTCGCCTCAACGGCATCGAAGCGACCCGCAGGCTCCTCCTCCACGCCCCCGCGGTGCGGGTCGTGATGCTCTCCATGCACGGCAACAACGAATACCTCCGGCGGGCCCTGCGGGCGGGCGCGCGAGGCTATCTGCTCAAGCAATCGGCCGGACGCAACGTGGTCAAGGCGGTCAACGCCGCCGCCCGGGGCAAGCGCTACCTGGATCCCCAGCTCGCCGACGGGGTCGCGGAGGAGTACCTCAACGACCTCCCCGGTCCGGCAGAGCCGACGCCACTGGAAAGCCTCAGCAGCCGCGAGCGCGAAGTGCTCCAACTGGTGGTCGAGGGATACTCCAGCAAACGAATCGGTGAACTCGCCCACCTCTCACCCAAGACCGTGGAGACCTATCGGGCACGCATCATGCGCAAGCTGGGGCTGCATACCCTGACCGCCCTCATCCGCTTCGCGATCGAGCACGGGATGGCGGGGGGCTAGGAGGCTGTCGGACTTAGGATGAATCGGCCGCGGAAGCGGGATAGCGGCCCTGCCCTCCCGCAGCTCGATCCCCCTAAGCCCGACAGCCTCCTAGTGAATCGCCTCATACCGATTGTCGTGAACTCCCGACAGACGTCGTGGAAGACATCCTTGATCCTGATAGGTGTGATTTCCGGCATGTTCCTCCATCGCTAGACCCGCTCGGCGGGGCGCGAGCGGCTCACTCCCCCCCTTGTGGCGCCACGCCAAGGAAGGCCATCGCCATCACCGACATTCCCTCCCAAGGCAACGCCCATGAGCAGGCCCGGCATGTGATGCGCGGGTTCGCGGGCGGCATTGCGGCCAGATTCCATGGGTATTGGTCAGGGGCGCTACGCCGCCTCTGCTTCCGCCACCTCCGCCGCCTCCGCCGCGGCCGCCCGCTTCCCGGTGACGATCAGGTCCACGCCGCCTTGACCACACTGGCCGATCTGGTCGAGGTCTACCGCGGTCTCGCCGACGACCTTCCCGGCATGGTCTACCGCGCGGGCGCCGACTGGCGACCGACCCTCGTGCACAACAGCGTGGCCCTGTGCGGTTACACCTCGGGGGAGCTGTGCAGCGGCGCCGTGTGCTGGTTCGATCTGATCGTCGCCGAGGATCGGGTGGAGCGGCCGAGCCATGCCGGCCTTCAGGTCCGCGAGTACCGGATCAGGACCAAGGGCGGCGAGGTCTGCTGGGTGGAGGAGCGGACGCGCTCGTTCTCCTCCCGCGAAGGGGTCTTCGCCGGGGTGAGCGGCGTGGTGATGAATATCGACACGCGCAAGGCGACGGAATTGGCGTTGCGCGAGGCGCGGGACCACGCGGGATTGCTGGCGCGGCGCCAGATCCACGCGGAGGAGCGGGAGCGGGAGCGCATCGGCCGGGAACTCCATGACCGGGTGGGGACGGAGCTCTCGGTGCTGGGCATCAGTCTGGCGATCCTCGAACAGGAGCTGACGGCGGATCACGGCGTGGCCGCCGCGGCGCGGATCGGCGGGATGACGGATCACCTGGAGCGAATATCCGCGACCATCGGTGAACTGGTGGACACCTTCGATCCGACGACGGTCAACGAACTCGGCCTCGATGAGGGACTGCGTGCCTACGCTGCCGATCTGTCGCAGCGCTGCGGGATCGGAATCCGCGTGGTCGGGCACGCCGCCACGTCCCTCTCGGGTGAAGCGCGTCTGGTCCTCTTCCGCATCGCGCAGGAGGCCGTGATCAACAGCTGCAAGCATGGCGCCCCCTCCGAGGTCACGCTCACCCTGGACCGGTTGAACGGGCGATCCCGGATGTCGATCAGCGACGACGGATGCGGCTTCGTGCCCGACGGCGCCGCGTCATCCTGCGGAAACCAACACGGATTGGGCTATATGCGCGATCGCGCGACGACGATCGGGGCGCGGCTCACGGTGGAGTCCGCGCCCGGACACGGCACCCGTGTGACGGTCGAGCTGGACCATCCCGGCCCTGCACGACGCGGCTCGGTGCGTCGTCCTTTCCTCTAGCCGCTTGTCCCAGTTTCCCCACATCCCACACGACGACCGCCGCCTATCCTCACCTTGAGCCGACGGCGCTGCGGTGGTGCGGGACATACCTTCAACGAGTGGGAGATGCGCGATGGCACTGGCAAAGACGACGAGAGCGGCCGAGCGGCCGGAGGCGGGCGCCGCGGGAGGGAGCGAGGGGGCCACCCGGCTCTCCCAGCAGCGCGAGGCCGAGGCGCAACGGCGCAAGGCGCGGACGCTGGCCAAGCAACAGCAGGCCGCGGAGCGCCTCGCCACCTCCACCACCCAGCTCTCCAGCGGAATCGCCGAGGCGGCCTCCGCGGCGGAGGAGCTGAAAAAGGCGATGGACCAGATCGCCGCCGGGGCGGAAGAGGCGTCCGGGGCGGCCCAGGAGTCGCTGGCCGGGATGAACCAGGTCAGCGGCGCCATCCGCCTGGCCTTGGAACGGGCCGATGAATCCGCCAAGAGGACCGACAGCCTGCAAGGGCTGATCGCCACCGTGAGCCGGGACATCGGTGCCTTCGTCGCCAGTGTCCGCAGTGCGGCGGAGCGCCAACGCCTGGCGGTCCACCTGGTGGGCGAGCTGGAGAAGCAGGCGGCGAGCATCGGGGAGATCGTCAAGGCGGTCGCCCGCATCGCCGACCAGACCAACCTGCTGGCCCTCAATGCCGCCATCGAGGCGGCTCGCGCCGGCAAGCACGGCAAGGGCTTCGCGGTGGTCGCCGACGAGGTGCGCACCCTGGCCGAGACCTCCGAACGCAGTGCCCAGGAGATCCAGGAGCTGGTGGCGCAGATCCAGCAGGAGGTGCGGGCCATCTCCGAACGCATCAACCAGACCGCCGAGACCGCCAGCCAGGAAGTCGAGAAGGCCCAGGCGATCACCGCCCAGCTGGAGCGGATGGGCGTCGACATCATCGAGATCAAGGGCGGCGCGGACGAAATCGGTGCGGTCAACCGGGAATCCGCCAAGGCGGCGGTCGAAGCGCAGAAGGGCTCCGAGGACATCGCCGCCGCCGCCGAGGAGCAGTCCGCGGCCTGCGAGGAGGCGGTGAAGACGGTCGCCCAGCAGGCGACCGCGTTGGCCCAGGCCGAAGCGGCGGCCCAGGACCTGAGCGCCCTCTCCGACGACCTCAAGAACAGCGCCGACGTCGCCAAGAGCGCCGAAGAGGTGGCCTCCGCCGCCGAGGAGCTCTCGGCCTCGGTCCAGGAGCTCAACAACGCCTCCGGGCAGATCATGACCGCCATCACCCAGATCAGCCGCGGCGCCCGGCAGCAGGCGAGCGCCGCCGAGCAATCCGCGGCGGCGATCGCCCAGATCGAGAAGGGGGGCGTGCTGGCGGACCAGCGCTCCGGCGTCGCCCTGGAGAAGGGCGAGGCGATGATCCGCCTGCTCGAGGAGAATCAGGAGAGCGTCGCCGCCCTGGTGGAGGGCATCAAGGCCGCCCTGGACGACACCCGCAAGGGCAACGAGCAGATCAAGGCCCTGGAGCAGGTGAGCCGGCGCATCGACAAGATCGTGGACGCGATCACCACCGTCTCCATCCAAACCAACATGCTGGCGGTCAACGGGGCGATCGAGGCGGCCCGCGCCGGGGAGTTCGGCAAGGGCTTCGTGGTGGTCTCCACCGACATCCGCAACCTGGCCCACGACTCCTCGGAAAACGCCGACCGGATCAAGGAGATGGTGAGGGAGGTGCAGGATCAGGTCGGGGTGGTGCGCCGCGACCTGGAGGAGATCGTCACGGTCACCTCCGCCGAAGTGGACAAGACCCGGGGGATCATCGCCAGCCTGCAAACCATGGGCGAGGATGCGAACGTGGTCCTGGACGGCAGCCGGGAGATCAACGGCGCGGCCGCGCAACTGGTGCAGACCGTGGTCGAGCTGAAGAAAGGGGTGGACCAGATCGCCTCGGCCGCCGCGGAGGCCGACCAGTCCTCGACCCAGGCGGCGACGGCGAGCAAGCAGCAGTCCCAGGGGGCCGAGGAGCTGGCGGCGGCCATCGAGGAGATCGCCTCCCTGGCGGACGAGCTGCAGAGTGCTTGAGCCGAACCGATCCGCCGGTAACCCAGGAGCATGGTCATGAGCATCGACAATTCGGCGGTCCCGGAGAGCTCCGGCGCGGAGGGGGCGGACGGCATCGTGGGGGAGGCGGAAGAGGGCCGCCAGTTCGTCACCTTCCGGGTCGGGGAGGAGATCTTCGCCGTACCCATGGCACCGGTCCAGGAGATCATCCGCATGCCGGAGGTGGTGCGGGTGCCGCTCAGCCCGGAGAGCCTCGAAGGGCTCGCCAATCTGCGCGGCCGGGTGTTGCCGATCGTCCGCCTCGGACGGATGTTTCACTTCCCGGAGCGGGACGACGATGACGCCACCCGGGTCCTGGTCATCCACCTCGGGATCCCCATGGGCTTCGTGGTCGATCAGGTGCTGCGGGTGATCTCGGTGGAGCCCGGACAGATCGAGGCGAGCGAAGCCGTCGAGGCGACGGTGGACTCCGAACTGCTCGACGGGGTGATCAAGGACGTGGGCGGCTATCCCATGGTGATGACCCTGCGCTTCGAACGCCTGCTCGAGAACGAGTTCGTCAATCTCGCCCGCCAGGCCGCGGCGCGGGGCGGCTTCCAGGGCGCCCGGCGGAGCGATGCGGACCGTGAGGGCGGGGATGAAGAGGAGGAAGACCGGCTGCAACTGGTGAGCTTCACCGTCGCCGACCAGGAGTACGCCATCCCCATCGAGGAGGTGCAGGAGATCGTCCAGGTCCCGGAGAACATCATCCACATCCCCAATGCCCCGCCCCACGTGCTCGGGGTGATCAACCTGCGCAACCGGCTGCTGCCCCTGGTGGGGCTGCGCCGGATCTTTTCGCTCCCCCGGGAGACCCTGGACGAGCGCAACCGCATCGTCGTCCTCACCCTGGGGGCGCGCGGCACCCGGGACGACGTCCTGGCCGTGGGCATGGTGACCGATACGGTGAGCGAGGTGCTGCGCGTGGAACGCGAGCTCGCCGAGGCGGTGCCGCCGTTGCTGGCGCGGGAGTCGGGCCTCGACGAGATCACCTCCATCTGCCGCCTGGAGGGCGGAAAACGGCTGGTTTCGGTGATCTCCGTCGAGCGCATGTTTCACCATCCGGCCCTCCGCGAGGCGACGGCGACGGCGGCTGAATTGAACGGGGAGGAGGCGATGCAAGCGCACGAGGGGGAGAGCGGCGACGAGGGGAGCGAGGACGAGCAGCAGTTCGTGGTCTTCGTGCTGACCGGCGAGGAGTTCGGGGTGCCCATCGCCTCGGTCAACGAGATCGTGCGGATCCCCGAGGAGCTCACCCGTGTGCCCAAGGCACCGCCGTTCGTCGAGGGCATCATCAACCTGCGCGGCGCGGTGCTGCCGGTGATCGACCAGCGCCGCCGCTTCGGCCTGGACGCCCTGGAGCGCAACGACCGCCAGCGGATCATGGTGTTCACCATCCGCGGGATGCGCACCGGCTTCATCGTCGATGCGGTCTCCGAGGTGCTGCGCATCCCGCGCCAGGCCATCGAGGCGGCGCCCGAGCTGTCGGACGCCCAGGCCTACCTGATCCGCCGGATCGCCAACCTGGAGCATGAGCAGCGAATGATTCAACTGCTCGACGTGGACGCCCTGCTGGACACGGAGGAGAGCCGGAACCTGCGGGAGATCCCCACCGACGAGCCGGCCCGGGGGCCCGGGGAAGCGCTCGCCTCCTGAGACGGAACCGCGGAACCGATGGCGACGATCAAGGCACTGGTGGTAGACGACTCCGCGCTGATGCGCCGGCACCTGACCCAGGTGCTGAACACGGCGGGGGGCTTCGAGGTCCGGGTCTGCCGCAACGGCGTCGAGGCGTTGCAGGAGCTGGAGGCGTTCGCGCCCGACGTGATCTCGCTCGACATCAACATGCCCGATATGGACGGGCTGACCGCGCTGAGCCGCATCATGGTGATCCGGCCGACGCCGGTGGTGATGGTCTCCTCGCTCACCCGCAAAGGGGCGCTGGCGACCCTGGAGGCCCTCGCCCTGGGCGCGGTGGACTACGTGCTCAAGCCGGGGGGGACGATCTCCCTGAGCATCCACGAGGTGCGCGCCGAGCTGGTGACCAAGCTGCGCACCGCGGCCGGAGCCAGGCTGCGCGGCCGGGGTCGCGCCCCTGCGCGGCCGGCGGCGCCCGAGCCGCGACCACCGCCGCCGCCGCGGGCCGCCGGGCGTTCGGCGCCCCCCCCCGGCCTGGTGCTGCTGGGGCTCTCCACCGGCGGGCCGCGGACCATCGAGGAGGTGTTGCCGGCGCTGCCGGCCGATTTTCCCTTCCCGATCATCGTCGCCCAGCACATGCCGGCCAGCTTCACCGCCACCTTCGCGGCCCGCCTCGACAACCTCTGCGCCCTGCGCGTGAGCGAGGTGACCCGGCCGGTGGATCTGCTCCCGGGCAACGTCTATCTCGGGCGCGGTGACGCCGACGTGGTGGTGGCCCGGCGCGGCAACGGGCTCAGCGTGCTGTCGCGCCCGGCCGACCCGGCGATGCTCTGGCATCCCTCGGTCGAGGTGCTGGTGCGCAGCGCCATGGAGTACATGGATCCCGGGGTGCTGATCGGGGTACTGATGACCGGCATGGGCTACGACGGGGCGGAGGCGATGACCGAGCTGCACCGGCGCGGCGGCAGAACCATCGCCGAAGCGGAGGCGACCGCGGTGGTCTTCGGCATGCCCGCGGAGCTGATCGCCCGCGGCGGGGCCGAAAAGGTGCTGCCGAGCGAGCGGGTCGGCGCCCAACTGCTCGACTGGGCGCGGGGTTGAGGGCGGCGTACCGATGCAATCGACGGGAGACCAGCGGCGATGGGACTACTGAAGAAGACGAACAGATCCCCGGAGCCCGCGGATTCGCGGCACCTGCCGCGGGATCTGGCGGGGCTGCTGGTGCAACTCGACGAGCCCGCCGCGCAGGCACGCCGCTGGGCCGCCCGCGATCTCGCCGAGCACCCGCAGGCCGTCGAGGCCCTGTGCCGCCGGCTGGAGCGGGAGACCGACGCCACGGTGCGCCAGGTGATCCTCACCAGCCTGATCCGCATCGGCGACCCGCCCTCGGTGCAGTGCCTGGTTCCGCTGTTGCGCAGCGACGTGACGGCACTGCGCAACGAGGTGGCGGAGGCCCTCAGGGGCATGGGGACGTCCGCCGGGCCCTACGTCGAGGGGCTGCTCCACGACCGGGATCCGGACATCCGGATCTTCGCCCTCGGCATCCTCGACGCCCTCGCCCATCCGGAGATCCGGGAGTGGCTCACCGCCGCGATCCGCCGGGAAGACCACGTCAACGTCTGTGCCGCGGCCATCGAGCTGTGTGTCGAGCTGGGGGACGCGAGCATGATTCCCGAACTGGAGGCCGCCGCCGCCCGTTTCCCGGAGGAGCCCTTCATCCGCTTCGCCGTGGACCTGGCGCTGCGCCGAATCCGCGCCAACGAGGGGCCATGACCATGACCGCACGGAATCCTTCCGCGACGGCGGTGCCCGACCCGACGGAGGGCGGCGTGACCACCATGTCCGAGGAGCACTACTTCAAGTTCCGCGAGTTCTTCTATCGCAAGACCGGGGTCTATTTCGAGGACGGAAAGCGCTATTTCGTCGATCGCCGCCTGCTGGAGCGGGTCAATGCCACCGCCAGCAGCAGCTTCAACGACTATTTTCTCCGCCTGCGTCTGGACGAGTCGGGGCGGGAGCTACAGGCCCTGGTCAATGCCCTGATGGTCAACGAGACCTATTTCTTCCGTGAGGAGTACCAGCTCGAATGCCTGGTCAACTCCATGTTGAACGAGATCGTCGCGCGCAAGCGCCGCGGGGCGCCGATCCGCATCTGGTCGGTGCCCTGCTCGTCGGGCGAGGAGCCCTATTCGCTGGCGATCTATCTGCTGGAGCACTGGCCACCGGTGGATCGCTACGACATCGAGCTGTTCGCCTCCGACATCGACACCGAGAGCGTGCTCCAGGCGGGCCGGGGGATCTACGAGCCGCGTTCGCTGCAACATCTGCCGACGGCGTTGCGCGACAAGTATTTCACCCCCCACGGCGAGGGGAGCTACCGGATCGGCGAGGCCTTGCGCGAGTCGGTGGAGTTCAGCGTGGTCAACCTGATGGACCCGCAGCAGACCCGCAACTTCCGTGAGATGGACGTGATCTTCTGCCGCAACATGCTGATCTATTTCGACGACGTCTCGCGCCGACGGGTCGCCGAGGTGTTCTTCGACGCGCTGGCGCCCGGGGGCTTCATCTGTCTCGGCCATTCGGAGTCCATGAGCCGGATCTCGCCGCTCTTCCAGGTGCGCAGGTTTGCCGACGCGATCGTCTATCAGAGGCCGCTTTGATGCCGGAGGGTGTGATGAAAAAAGTGCTGGTCATCGACGACGCCGCGACGGTGCGCCTGTACTACCGCCAGGTGCTGAGCGAGGAGCGCTTCGAGGTGGCGGAGGCGATCAACGGCCTGGAGGGACTGGAGAAGGCCCTGGCCGGCGGCTTCGACCTCTTCGTGGTCGACGTCAACATGCCGAAGATGGACGGCTATGCGTTCATCCAGCATGTGCGGCGCGAGCCGGCGCTGCAGGGCACGCCCGCCATCATGATCAGCACCGAGGCGCAGGAGCGCGATGCGACCCTGGCCTATGCGGCCGGCGCCAACTGCTATCTGGTCAAGCCGGTACGCCCCGAGACCCTGACGCTCTATGCGCGCCTCATGACGGGGGATAGACGCACGTGAACCCGCTCCTGGCCGAGTTCGTCAAGGAGGCCCGTGACCTGCTCGAGCAGGCGACCGAGGACCTGCTGCTGCTGGAGCGCGATCCCGAATCCGCCGAGGTGCTCAACCGGATCTTCCGCTCGGTACATACCGTCAAGGGGGCCTCGGGGCTGTTCGAGTCCGCGGCGCCGCTGACCGGTGTGGCGCACGCCGCCGAGGATCTGCTCGACGCGGCGCGGGAGCAGGAGGTGCGGATCGACGCGACGCACGTCGACCTGCTGCTCCAGGCGCTGGACCTGCTGGCCCGGTGGATCGACGTCCTGGAGCGGACCGGGGAGCTGCCGACGGACGCCGAAGAGCGCGGCGGTGAGCTGGCCGGGAGCCTGCGCGTGGCGCGCGGGGAGGAGAGTGCGGACGCCGCGCCCGAAGCGGGGGCCGCGGTCGGTTTCGAGCCGGCCTGGCTGAGCAGGATCGGGGAACAGGCGCGGATGGAGCTCTACCACCGGGCGATCCGTCGCGGGCTGTCGCTGGTGGCGGTGCGCTACCGGCCGGACCCCGAGTGTTTCTACCGCGGCGACGACCCGCTCCTCACCGTCCGCCAGGTGCCCCACCTGGTGGCCCTCGACATCACCGGCCGCGAGGCGTGGCCGGCGCTGGACGAGCTGGACCCGTACCGCTGCGAGTTGGATCTGCTGCTGCTCAGCTACGCCCCGCCCGAAGAGCTGGAGCACCTCCTGCGCTACGTCGGCAGCGAATGTGTGCTGGGGGTCTTCCCGCCGATTCACCTGGCGCTCCCGGCGGGGTCGCCGCTGGAGGTGCCCGCGGAGTCGACGAGCGCCGCCGAGCGCTGCCTCGACGCGGCCGACTGGCCCGGCCTGCGCAGCGAGTTGGAGCGGCTGAGCGCCGGCGTCGACGCGGGCTCGCACTACGCCTCGGCGCTGCGCTGGTGTGCGCTCGTTCTCGACACCCCGGAGCCGCCGCCGGACCCGCTGCGCCTGCTGCTGGGGGTGGCCGGCAGCGGCGAGACGCCCCAGTGGCGGGCACTGGCCCCGCTCGCGGCGGGACGCCGGCCGGACGCCGCCGCGCCGCTCGTCGTCGCCCCCCGGGAACGGGAGGCCGCCCTCGCCATCGTCGAGGCACAGCTGCGGGTGCTCGAAATCCCCCACGACGGGGAGCGCTGGGAGGGGCTGCTCCGCGGGGTGTATGGAACGCTGCGCAACCTGCTCGACTACCTGGCACGGGATGAGGACCTGGAGGCGTTGGAAGAGGCGCTGGAGCGCGCGCTGGAGCTGCGCAACGCGGACCCGCTGCGCGACGGACTCGGCCGGTTGCTCGGCGCGCTTCGCCAGGAGGACGGCGCCCGCGACGACGGCACCCGTGACGACGGCGCCCGTGACGACGGTACAGGGGGCAAGACGGACGCGGCCGGGGGCAAGGCGCCGCCCAAGGCGCTGCGCATCGATCAGGCCAGGATCGATCGCCTGATGGAGCTGATCGGCGAGGCGGTGGTGGCGAAGAACGGCCTGCCGTTCCTGGCCAGGCGCGCCGAGACCCTGTTCGGTGCCCGCGAGCTGGCGCGCGAGATCAAGGATCACTACGGCGTGATCCACCGCATCGTCCAGGAGATGCAGGAGTCGATCATGCAGGTGCGCATGCTCCCGGTCTCCCAGGTCTTCCAGCGCCTGCCCCGGCTGGTGCGCGATCTGTCGCGCAAGCAGGGAAAACAGATCGCCCTGCACCTGGAGGGGGAGGAGACCGAGGCCGACAAGAACATCCTGGAACAGCTCTCCGAGCCGATGATCCACCTCATCCGCAACGCGGTGGATCACGGCATCGAGCCGCCCGCGGAGCGCGCCGCCGCGGGCAAGCCCGAGGAGGGCATGATCGCCCTGCGGGCGAGCCACGAAGGCGAGTCGGTGACGATCACGATCGAGGACGACGGCCACGGCATCGACCCGGAGCGGATCAAGCTCAAGGCCCTCGCCCGTGGCCTGGCGAGCGAGGCGGAACTGGCCGCGATGCCCGACCAGGAGGCGATCCGCTTGATCTTCCATCCCGGACTGTCCACCGCGGAGCAGGTCTCCGACATCTCCGGGCGGGGCGTCGGCATGGACGTGGTCCGCGCCACCATCGAAGGGCTCGGCGGGCGGGTGGAGCTGGGCAGCGAGCCCGGCCGGGGAACCCGCATCCGCCTGGACCTGCCCATGAGCATGGCGGTCACCCGCGTGCTCGCCTCGCGGGTCGGCGGCCAGCTGTTTGGCATCCCGATGGAGCAGGTGCAGGAGACGGTGCGCGTGCCGCCCGCGGCGATCACCCGGATCAAGGCGCGGGACGCCTTCGTGCTGCGCGACCACATCGTCCCGCTGGTGCGCCTGCGCGCCCTGCTGAAGCTGCCCGTGGCGGAGGCGGACGACGACGGCCGTGGACTCGCCGTGGTGGTGATGCAGGTGGCGGGCGAGGCCCTGGGGGTGGTGGTCGACGATCTGGACGAGAGTGTCGAGATCATCCTCCGCCCCCTCGAGGGGGTGATCGCCGGGATCGGAGGGTACTCGGGGACGGCCCTTCTGGGGGACGGCCGAGTCATGCTGGTGTTGAACCTTGAGGAGTTGCTCTCATGCCACTGAGCTATGACGAACAGACCATCTCCATCGAAGGCGTGTGCGGTGTCGAAGAGGCCGAATCCCTGTTGGAGTGGCTCAACGCCCACCCCGACGGCGCGATCGACCTGTTGCGCTGCGAGCACATCCACTCGGCCCCGCTCCAGGTCCTGCTGGCGGCCCGGCCGCCCATCGTCGCGGCGCCCGGGGATGAATTTCTCGCCCGCTGGCTGCTGCCGCTGTTCAAGGCAAGGAGGGAGACATGAAGACCATTCTCATCGTCGACGACTCTTCGACCATTCTGATGAGCCTGGGCGGGATCCTGGGCAAGGCGGGATTCCAGGTGGAGACCGCCGGCTCCGGGGTGGCGGCGATCGACCGGCTCAACACCGGTCTCAAGCCGCAATTGATCATCACCGACATCAACATGCCGCGGATGGACGGGATCGAGCTGATCAGGAATGTACGCCGCATGGGCGCGTTCCGCTTCCTGCCCATCCTGGTGCTGACCACCGAGTCGCAGCAGAAGAAGCGCGACGAGGCCAAGGCGGCGGGGGCCACCGGCTGGCTGGTCAAGCCGGTGGGCGGCAGCGAGCTGCTGCCGGTGATCAAACAGGTGCTGCCGGGCGCATGAGGCCCGCGGTCGGCGATTCGAGGAGCCCGAGATGAGCGATCACCGCCCCTTGCCCACGGAACGCGGCGCGAGCGCCTCCGCCGCCACCGTCGCCGGGTGCTCCGATCTGGTCGCCGCGTGGCGGCGCCATGTCCTCTATTCCGCGCTGGTCTCCGCCGCGGTGTTGTGGGTCTGCACCCTGCTGTTTATCGACCTCGGCGACGCCATCGCCGGGTCCCTCGGCATCCCCGCGCGCCTGGTCCACGCCACTGCGGTCGCTCTGGTGGCGTTCGTCGGCGTCTACGCCACCTTCCGCGCTGCCCGCCTCGGATCGCGCTCGACCCTGCGCCGAGCGGAGCGCTACACCGAGGACCTTCAGGCCGCCATCGCCCGCCAGCGGAGCGGGCTGGAGGCCGTCGAGGCCCATCTCGGCCG
This sequence comes from Endothiovibrio diazotrophicus, assembly GCF_054657215.1. NCBI lineage: Bacteria > Pseudomonadati > Pseudomonadota > Gammaproteobacteria > Chromatiales > Thioalkalispiraceae > Endothiovibrio > Endothiovibrio diazotrophicus. Next base: position 9,826 of record NZ_BAAHXB010000079.1, on the reverse strand, counting down.
GGGCGCACGGCTGCTGGAACTGTTTCGTGCCAGCCTCGGCGAGGTCAACGGCCTCTCCGAAGAGGCGGCCGTCAGCACCATGGAGCGCCTGAGCGGCCTGGACGGGCAAGCCCGGCAATTGATGGACTATCTCCTCAGCGCCGACACCCGCAGCGGCGACATGCAGTCCGAGCTGGCCGAGACCACCGAGCTGTTGACGCGTCTATCCGGTTTCGTCGATCTGCTGCCGCAACGCATGGCCGCGGACCGCGCCCACCTGCGCGATCTGATCGCCAACGTGGAAGAGTTGGGGCAGACCACCGCGGTGATCAAGGAGATCAGCGACCAGACCTCCCTGCTGGCCCTGAATGCCGCCATCGAGGCGGCCCGGGCCGGGGAGCAGGGGCGCGGCTTCTCGGTGGTGGCCGACGAGGTGCGGGCCCTGGCCGAACGGGCGCGTGGGGCGACCGAACAGGTCGACACCGGGCTCGCCAAGGTGCGCGACATCATCAACAGCCATTTCGGCCGGGAGGCGGACGCGGAGACCGCGCAGGAGCAGGAGCAGACCCGCAAGCTCGGCGCCGCGGTCCATCGGCTGCAGGGCAACAATCAGGAGCTGAAGGCGTTCTACGAGACCATGCTCCAGGCGGTCACCGATTACAACCGCGAGCTGGCGGAGCGGATCATGGAGGCCCTGGGCAACCTTCAGACCCAGGATGTGGTGCGCCAGAAACTGGACCGGATGAGCGACGCGATGGGCCGTTGGGAAGCGGTGAGCGGCGCCCTGGCACGCGGGCTCGCCGGGGACGGGACGGCCCTCGACGAGGCGGCACGGGCCGAGCCCCGCATGATCGAGGAGTACCAGGCCAAGGAGGCGGAGCATGCCCATCCGCGGGGTGGCGACCTCCGCACCGCGGGGCGGGGGGCGCCGCCGAAGATCGAACTGTTCTGAACCGTGGACGACGCCCCGGGAGAGACGAAGGGATGAATCACATGTACCACCCGAGCACGCTCGACGCCGCCGTGGCGCGCGAGACCGCGGACCGGCGATGACCGCCCCGCGCCCGCCCCTGCGGCCACCCCCTGCCGACGCACCGTCCGACCCCGATCGCGGCAGCAGGGATGAGCTGGACGAGCTTCGCCGGCGAACGCACGAACTCGACCGTTCGCGCCTGGCGTTGTTGAGCTTCCCGGAGGAGCGGCAGGCGAACCGCGAGGCGCTGATCCGGGCCAACCGGGAGTGGCGGACGGTCTTCGACAAGCTGGACGACGCCCTGTTCGTCCACGACCGGGAGTACCGGGTGTTGCTGGCCAACCGCACCTATCTGGAGTGGGCCGGATTGCCCGAGGAGCAGGTCCTCGGCGAGGTCTATTGGCACGTCTTTCCCCGGGACGCCGGTCCCCATTGGCTGTGCAAGCAGCTGGTCGACGGGGAGTCGACCGATGTCCACGACGACATGGTGCTCCCCGACGGGAAGATCCTGCGGCTGAGCCATTTCGCCCTGCCGGGGAGCGGCGCGCAGGATGCGCTCTTCATGCACATCCTGGAGGACATCACCGACCACAGCCTGGCCCAACAGGCACTGGAGCAGAGCGAGGCACGCTTCCGCGGCATCGCCGAATCGGTGCGCGACGCCATCGTGATGATCGACGAAGAGGACCGGGTGCTCGAATGGAATCCCGCGGCGGAGCGGCTCTTCGGCTACTCCGCCGGCGAGGCCCTGGGTGCCGACCTGCGTCGCCTCATCGTCCCCGAGCGCCTGCGCCAGGCAGACGAACGGCCCCGCGGTTTCGAATCGTTCCTGAGCACCGGCCAAGGCCCCATCGTCGGCTCCGTCCAGGAGGTGATGGCGCTGTGCAAGGACGGAAGCGAGCTGAGCGTCGAGCTGTCGGTCGCGCCCGTCGAGGGGAACTCGGGAAGGCATTGCGTGGGGGTGGCGCGGGATATCACCGAGCGCCGGGCCATCCAACGGCGACTGGCGGAGGGGGAGAAACGGCTGCGCCACATCGTCACGTCGCTCGGCGACGGGGTCGTCGTGCTGGATGCGAACGGGACGGCGCTGTTCGCCAACCCGGCGGCGCTCGCCCTGCTCGGGCGCCCCGAGGAGGAGGTGATCGGCCGGCAGACGGGGTTGCCGCTGGCGATCGGCAACGGTGCGGGGATCGAGATCCTGCGCCCCGGAGGGGGCGCCGTATGGGTGGAGGCCCAGGTGGTCGAGAGTCGCTGGGAGGAGCATTCCGCCTACGTCATGAGTCTCCACGACATGTCCCAGCACGTGCAGCTGGAGCGTCACCGGCGCTACGCGAACCAACGTCTGCAGGAGGCCTTGGAGAGCACCATCGGCGCGATCGCCCTGGCCCTGGAGAAACGCGACCCCTACACCGCCGGCCATCAGCAGCGGGTCTCCACCCTCTCGGTGGCGATCGCCACGACCCTCGGCCTGGAGCCGGAGCGGATCGAGGGTATTCGCCTCGGCGCCATGATCCACGATATCGGCAAGATCTATATCCCCTCGGAGATCCTCAACCGCCCGGGGCGCCTGGACCCGCGGGAGTTCGAGCTGATCAAGAGCCACCCCGAAGTCGGCTACGACATCATCAAGGGCATCGTCTTCCCCTGGCCGGTGGCGGACATGATCCTCCAGCACCACGAGCGCCTCGACGGCAGCGGCTATCCGCATGGCCTGGAGGGCGAAGCCATCTCCCTGGAGGCGCGCATCTTGACCGTCGCCGACGTGGTCGAAGCGATCACCTCCCACCGCCCCTACCGCCCCGCGCTCGGGATCGAGGTCGCCATCGGCGAGATCGATGCGCATCGGGGCCAGTGGTTCCAGAACGACATCGTCGACGCCTGCATCGCGCTATTCGTCGAGCAGGGGTTCTGCTTCTGAAAAACCGTAGGTTGGGTTGAGGCTCCGGGCATCCTGCCCGTTCGCCAAATAAGCACATCCCTGTGCAAAAGCGGGAGCGAAGCCCAACACGCCGTCGCCGGACTCTCCGCGCCGCACTCCTCATGCACGCCTGTTGGGCTTCGCTACGCTCAACCCAACCTACAAGCCTCGATCCCCTCAACCCGACGGACTACTAACCGCGGCGGAGCTCATCGGCCGCTCATGGCGGGCGCGGCCTCCTGCGGCTCCATCGCCTTGAGGAAGCGGAACAGCTCGCTGTCGGTGGAGAGCACCAGGGTGGTGTTGGCGGCGATGATCGACTTGTAGGCCTGCAGGGTGCGGGTGAAGGCGTAGAAGGCCACCGCCTCGGGGCTCTGATTGTAGGCGCGGGCGTAGATCGCGGTGGCCTTGGCGTCGGCCTGGCCGCGGATCTCCTCCACCCGGCGGTAGGCCTCGGACTGGATCTTGTCCAGGTCGCGCACCCGGTTGCCGCGGATCCGCGCCGCCTCGCCGTTGCCCTCGGAGAGGAAGCGCTCGGCGATCTGGCGCCGCTCGCTGATCATCCGGTCGTAGATCTTCGGGCGCACGCTCTGGTTGTAGTTGATGCGCTTGAAGCGGATGTCGAGCAGCTCGATGCCGAACACCCGCACCTTCTCGGCGGCGGCGGCGAAGATCTCCCGCTCCACCTCCTTGCGCCCCTTCTGGATCGGCACCAGCGCGCCCACCTCGCGCTCCGCGTCGGTGAGCAGCGCGTCGCGCAGCGGCACCCGGTCCTTGGTGGTGCGGATCAGCTCGATCAGCTCGTGCTTGGCCACCGCGTTGCGGGTCTCGCTGCCGAGTATGTCGTCGAGGCGCGACTGGGCGCTGCGCTCGTCGCGCAGGCGCAGGAAGTACTGCAGGGGATCGGTGATGCGCCAGCGGGCGAACAGGTCGACCGAGATGTAGAGCTTGTCCTTGGTCGGCATGTCGGAGGGGTTGCCGTCCCATTCGAGCACCCGCTTGTCGATCGGGTTGATCTCCTGGATGAACGGCACCTTCAGCTTCAGCCCGGCGCTGGTCACCGGCTCGCCCACCGGCTTGCCGAACTGGGTGATGATCACCTGCTCCACCTCGCTCACCGTGTAGATGGAACTGGCCAGGAGGTAGAGGCCGACGGCCGCCACCGCCAGGAGTGCAATGGACTTGTTCATGGCTTGGCCCCTCCGGAGCGGTCGAGATTGAGCAGCGGCAGCAGGCCGCGCATCCGTTCGTCGACGATGATCTTCGAGCGGATCCCCGGCAGCACCGCCTGCAGGGTCTCGAGGTAGATGCGCCGGCGGGTCACCTCCGGCGCCTTGGTGTACTCCGCCAGCAGGGCGTCGAAGCGGGCGGCGTCGCCCTCCGCCTCGTTGATCCGCTTGAGGCGGTAGCCGTCGGCCTCGCGGATGCGCTGGTCCTTCTCGCCCTCGGCCAGCGGGATCACCTTGTTGTAGTCGCGCCGCGCCTCGTTGATCAGCTTCTCCTTCTCCTGCTGGGCCTGGTTGACCTCGTTGAACGAGGCCTGCACCGGCTCCGGCGGGTTGATGTTCTTCAGCTGCACCTGGTCGATGCTGATGCCCATGGCGTACTTGGTCGCCAGCGCCTGCATCTTGGTCAGCGCCTCGTTCTCGATCTCCTGGCGGCCGATGGTGATCACCTCGTCGACGGTGCGGTCGCCGACCACCTCGCGCATCACCGACTCGGAGACGTAGCGCAGCGTCGCGCCCGGCTCGCGCACCTCGAAGAGGAACTTGACCGGGTCGGAGATGCGGTACTGCACCACCCACTCGACCAGCGCGGCGTTGAGATCGCCGGTCACCATCTCGGTCTCGCGCCGGCCGTCGCGGGGACTCTGGTGGGGGTCGCGGGCGCCGGGGGTGGAGAAGCCGAACTCCTGCTTGAGCTGGCGCTTGACCGGCACGATGGTCGCCCGGTCGATGCCCAGCGGGAGCTTGAAGTGGAGCCCCGGCGGCACCTCGCTGAGGTATTTGCCGAAGCGCTGGACCACCGCGACCGAGTCGCTGGGGACGGTGTAGTAGGCGGTCCACGCGCCGAGAGCGGCGAGGGCGAGGAGCGCCAGGGGGAGCGCCCCGGGCAGCGGGCCGCGCGGTCGGCCGTGGGGCAGGAGCCGATGGAGCAGGTCCGGCCCGTGGCGGAACAGGTCGTCGAGGTTCGGACCGGGCCCGGAGCCGCCGCCCCGTGGTCCTTCGCCGTCGTTGCCTTTCTGTGTCGGCATCGGTGTGCTCTCCGTTTTTTTTGGGGGGGGTAGGTTGTGCCGGACGCCGGGGATGACGGAGACAAGCGGGGTCGCGCGGAAGCATCAGCGCGACCGAAGCCAGGATGAGCGGCGGGGCCGAGGCGGTCTGTGCGGCGTCGCACAGACCGTGGAAGGGTGACGAGGGGCAAGGAGCCTGTCGGACGACGGATGAACCCGCCGCGAAAGCGGGATGACGTGATCTCGGACAAGGACATGAATGCTCGGCTTGCAAGCCGGGGCACCGACAACGCGCTTCCACCCCCTTCTTCGTGTCCAAAATAATCGGGTCCCACGTGCCTACCTCGTTCGCCGGATACACCGACAAGGGTGCTGTGGCCGCGATTCGCGAGCGGTTGCGCAGGAACGAGGTGACGCCGTGATGAACGTGATGGACATCGGCAGTTTCCGCGCCGTAATCAAGTACGACCCCGAAAGAGCCTCAATCAATGGGGGGCGGAGGCGCTGGATCAGGCCGCGCATCGCTGACGGAGCGATGGAAATGGATTTCTCGCCTGATGGCGAGTATTTTTGCTCATCATGTTGAGTAATTTGTAATCCCCAATATGTTCCACCGTCCTCAACTCGCCACCCTGACCGACCGTCTCCGCCAGCCGCGGCGCTTCCTCCAGATTCTCGCCGGGCCGCGCCAGGTGGGCAAAACCACCCTCGCCCGGCAGGCGATGGCGCGCTTCGGAAAGCAGGCGCACTACGCCAGCGCCGACCTCCCCGCCGCGCCGGAACCGGGCTGGGTCGAACAGCAGTGGCGCATCGCCCGCATGTTGGCCGGCCAGGGACCGGCGCTGCTGGTGCTGGACGAGGTGCAGAAGGTCCCGCGCTGGTCGGAGAGCGTCAAACGGCTTTGGGACGAGGACGGCTTCGACGACCGCCCGTTGCAGGTGGTGTTGCCGGGCTCCTCCCAGTTCCTCATGCAGCAGGGGCTGACCGAGAGCCTCGCCGGCCGTTTCGAACTCATCCGCCTCCCCCATTGGTCCTACACGGAGATGAACGAGGCGTTCGGCTGGGACGTCGAGCGCTACGTCTATTTCGGCGGCTACCCCGGAGCGGCCGCCCTGGTGGAGGATGAATTCCGCTGGCGCAGCTACGTCCTGGACTCGATCATCGAGCCGACCCTCTCCCGCGACGTCCTGCAGTTGGCGCGCATCGACAAGCCCGCCCTGCTGCGCCGCCTCTTCGTCCTCGGCTGCGCCTACTCCGGCCAGATCCTCTCCTATCAGAAGATGGTCGGGCTGCTCCAGGACGTCGGCAACACCACCACCCTCGCCCACTATCTGACCCTGCTGGGCAGTGCCTGGATGCTCACCGGGCTGGACAAATTCGCCGGCGAGCGGGTGCGCAGCCGTGCCGCCAGCCCGAAGCTGCTGGCCCTCGATACGGCGCTGCTCTCTTCCCAGCTCGCCACGGGATTTGACGCCGCCCGCGGTGACCGCGAGTTGTGGGGGCGACTGGTCGAATCCGCCGTGGGGGCGCACCTGTTCAACAGCGCGCCGCCGGGAATGGAGATCAGCTACTGGCGGGAGCGCAACCTGGAAGTGGATTTCGTACTGCGCCAGGGGGAGAAGGTCGTTGGGATCGAAATGAAGAGCGGTCGCAACAAGGGCGCGCTGATCGGGCTGGAGCGCTTCACGGCCGATTTCAAGGCACGTCCCGGCCTGGTGGTAGGAACCGAAGGCATCCCACTGGAGGTTTTCTTGGGAGTGGGTGCGGAAGAGTGGCTGGAAGGGGCGTAGTCCGATGACCACCATTTATCTCTCCTCCACCTACGAGGACCTGAAAGAGCATCGCGCGGCCGTGTTTGACGCCCTGCGCCGGTCGGGCTACCAGGTCATCGCCATGGAGGACGACGTCGCCCGCGACGACCGGCCGCTGCGGGCCTGCCTGGCGGACGTGGAGCGCGCCGACCTCTACGTGGGCCTGTTCGCCTTTCGCTACGGCTACATCCCGCCCGTGGAGCACGGCAACCCGCAGGGCCGCTCCATCACCGAACTGGAGTTCCGCCACGCCGACGCCGCGCCGAACACCCGCTGCCTGCTCTTTCTCCTCGACGAACAGGCGCCCTGGCCGAGCGGGTTCAACGACAGTTGGACCGGCGAAGGAGAACAGGGGGAGCGAATCCGGCGGCTGCGCGAGGAGCTGGCCCGCGACAAGATGGCGAGCTTCTTCTCCTCGCCCCACGAGCTGGCCAGCCAGGTCCAGGCGGCGGTCAGTCGGTATCTCGCTTCGCGGGCACCACCGGCCGGTCAGCCGGTGGAACCGGTCGAGGCGGTTACCTGGGATGTGGCCGAGCGGGGCTCGCCCTACCCCGGGTTGATGCGCTTCACCCGCCGCTACGCTCCGGTCTTCTTCGGCCGCGAGGTGGAGGTCCGCGAGCTGCTCGACCGGCTCTCTCTGCCCGAGGGGCGCTTCGTCATCGTCAGCGGGGATTCGGGCAGCGGCAAGTCCTCCCTGGTGGAGGCCGGGGTGCTGCCCCGGCTGGAGGAGGGGGAGCGCTCGCTGCGCGGCGTGCGCATGGTCCCGAGCGGCGGCGAAGACCCCTTCGACGCCCTGCTGCGGGCCCTGCATCCCCGGGCCGAGCGGGCGGGGCTCGACGGCTACCGGCTCGGGCGGGAGCTGGCCGCCGGGCGGGCGGAACCGGTGGAGGTCCTGGGGAAGATCCTGGGGCGGGGAGCGGAGAGGGAGGCGTTGCTCCTGTTCGTGGACCAGATGGAGGAGCTCTTCACCGCCGAGCGGCGCGACGCGCCCCTCATCGGGCGCTTCCTCGCCGCGCTCCACGAGGCGAGCCAGACCCTGCCGCTGCGGATACTCGCCACCATCCGCGGCGACCTGCTGCATCACTGCTACGCCTATCCGGAGATGCTCGCGGTGCTCAGGGGGCCCGGCCACTACCCACTGGGGCGGGCGGCACCCCACATGCTCCATGAGATGATCGTCCGTCCCGCCCGCTGCGCTGGCATCCGGGTGCCCGAGGCCCTGGCCCGCCGGCTGACCGAGGAGGTGGGGCCGGAGCCCGGCAATCTGCCGCTGCTCGCCTTCGTCCTGGAGCGGCTGTTCGAGCGGCGAACGGACGATGGCCTCTCCGAGGCGGCCTACCGGGCCATGGGGGGCCTGGTTGGCGCTATCGCCGAGCACGTGAAGGAGGTGGAGCGCGCCCTGGCGAAGGCGCTGGAGCTGGACCCGGAGCGGCTGGAGGCGCGGCTCGCCGGCCTGTTCGAGGGCCTGGTCCAGATGGACACCGAGGGGCTGCCGACCCGCCGCCGGGTGCGCCGGACGGACCTCCCAGAACCACAGGCCCCGGTGGTCGAGGCACTCATCCAGGCCCGGCTCCTGGCCGTGGAGGGCGAGGGCGCCGAATGTGCCCTCTCGGTTGCCCACGAGCGCCTGTTCCAGGCGTGGCCGGCCCTCGCCCGCTGGGTGGACGAGCACCAGGAGGCGCTGCGCCTGCTGCGCCAGGGCAAGCTGGACGCCGCCGAGTGGCAGCGCCAGGGCCGCGATCTGGTCTACCTGTGGCACACCGACCGCCTGCGGCGTTTGCAGACGGCGATCGAGGACCTGCCGGAAGCGCGCGCGGGCGCGGAGCTGCGCGCCTTCGCCTGGCCCCAGCCGCTCCTGGTCCGCCTGCTGGACGACCCGCAACTGGATCACGAGAGCCGAGACAGCATCGGCCGCCGTCTGGCGGCCCTGGGCGATTTCCGCCCCGGCGTGGGGGTGGGGGAGGAGGGCACCCCGGAGGTCGACTGGGTGGAGATCCCCGGTGGCGAGGTGGAGCTGGAGGGTGGGGCCGGCAAGGCGTCGGTCGCGCCCTTTCGCATCTCCCGCTACCTGGTGACCAACGCCCAGTTTCAGGCCTTCGTCGATGCCGCGGATGGCTACGCCAAGGCGGAGTGGTGGCGGGAAATGCCCGAGGAGGCCAGAAATGGTCCCGGGAAACCCAGCTGGTCTGAGCCCAACCGCCCGCGGGAGAGTGTCTCCTGGTACGAGGCGGTGGCCTTCTGCCGCTGGCTCTCCCGGCGCCTTGGCTTTGAGGTGCGGCTGCCGACCGAGTACGAGTGGCAACAGGCGGCCACCGGTGGCGACCCGAAGAATGCCTATCCCTGGGGAGGGGAGTGGGATGCGCGTTGCTGCAACACGTCGGAGAGCGGGCTCAACCGGACGGTTGCGGTCGGGCTCTACCCGGCCGGGGCAACCACCCGGGGCGTGCTTGATATGGCCGGCAACGTCTGGGAATGGTGTCTGAACAAGCGCGGAAAGAAGCCAGGGGAGGTCACGGTCGATGGCTCGGGCGAGTCTCGCGTGTTGCGCGGCGGCTCCTGGATCGCCATTCAGGTCAACGCGCGCGCGGGCTTCCCCTTCTCCTACCGCCCGGACGGCCGTATCGACAGTATCGGGTTTCGTGTGGTGTTTGCGTCTTTCATTCGCTGAGCGCCGGTCCGCTGTCCACTGGACACGGTCTTGCTGTTTAACGAACGCTCCAGCGTCCCGTGACCGATGTCGGTAGTGCAACTCGCGACGCTGGAGCGTCGCAGGCTGCGTTCCCACGCTGGAGTGCGGGAACGATCAATGTAGGAGCGGCCCCGAGGCCGCGATGGCGCCGTTGACGAGACTCTCGCAAGCGAGGGTCGAAGTGGAGGTGGCGGGGGGGGGCTCCAACCGCCCGAGGCGTTTC
>NZ_BAAHXB010000078.1:0-27139 GCF_054657215.1 Endothiovibrio diazotrophicus | reverse complement strand
CCTAGCCTGACTCCGTCGCCTCCTCTTCCAATTGATCGCGGTGCGTCGATCCCATGGAGGGCGGTGTCGATCCGATCGTTATGTGGCGAAACGCCGCGTCCCGCTTTTGTTGCGGATTTTTTATCAGCGTTTTGCAATATTATGATTACATATTTAGTAACGCCTTTCAATCCACCAAAAATGGGTGTTAAGGAACGAGGCACACGGAAACACCCGAAAGGGCACCGCTGCTCTCGCTAAGATCGCACAAGTGAACGGGAATATGCGGAATTATTAAATTACCAACGGGCGAACGCCCGATTGGAACGAGGAGCCGGATCTGTAACGGAGATATTGGAAGGAAATGCGCGCTGATTTTCCCTTGGTCGGATCATTGCGGGGTCCCGCAATGATCCGACCACGGGAAAATCAGCGCGTGGGGAGGGGAAAACGACAGCTGAAGGTGGAGCCCTGGCCGACCACGCTTTCGATCTCCAGGCGACCACCGTGGCGGGTCAGCACGTGCTTGACGATGGCCAGTCCGAGACCGGTGCCGCCGCGCTCGCGGGAGCGGCCGACGTCGACGCGGTAGAAGCGTTCGGTGAGACGCGGGATGTGCTGGGGGGCGATCCCCTCCCCCTTGTCCCGCACCTCGAAACGCAGCGTCCCCTGATCGGTGTACCAGTGGAGCGAGATGTCGCGCTTCTCCGGGGTGTATTGCACCGCGTTGAAGACCAGGTTGGAGAAGGCGGAACGGAGCTCCTTGGCGTTCCCTTCGAGGAACAGCTCGCGATCGGCCTCGACGGTGATGCGGTGGGCCCGCTCGCCGCTCAATGCCCGCGCCTCGTTGGCGATCTCCTCGAGCATCGGCGCGATCGGCACCCGGGTGGTGTGGGTAGGGCGTTCCTCGGTCTCCAGACGGGAGAGCAACAGCAGGTCTTCGACGATCTGCTCCATGCGCTGGCTCTGCTGGCGCATCAGGCCGAGGGAGCGTTGCCAGCGGCGGCTCCACTCGTCATCGGAGTCCTGCATGGTCTCGAGGAAGCCGTGGATGACGGTCAGCGGGGTACGCAGCTCGTGGGAGACGTTGGCGACGAAGTCCCGGCGCATCTCCTCCAGGCGGTGCAGCCGGGTGACGTCGCGGGCCACCACCAGCCGCTGCTCCTTGCCGTAGGGGACGACCCGCACGCTGAGCTGGATCGAGTTGTCGAGCGGCGAGGGAAACTCCACCGCCCGCTCGTAGTCGCCCTGGGCGCAGAATTCGGTGAAGACCGGTGTGCGGATCAGGTTGATCAGCCGCTGGCCGACGTCCTGCGGGGCCTGCAACCCGAGCAGGCGGGTGGCCGCCTCGTTCCACCAGAGGATCTCACCACCGCTGCCGAGCACCACGGTGGCGTCGGGGGTGACCGCGGTGGATTCGCGGAAACGCTTCAGGTACGCCTTCAGCTTGCGCTTGCGCGAGCGGTTGCGCTTCTGCAACTGATAGAGGTGGTGGAACACCTCGCCCCAGATGCCGGGGGCCTCCGGTGGTTGCAGCTTGCGCCCGCGGTCGAGCCAGCGATCGAGCCGGTGGAGGTTGTAGAGGTTCCAGCCGAGGTAGGCGGTGCTGCCGAGAAACAGGCCGACGGAGACCGCATCGAGCAGATTGCCGACGAACAGGCTCACCGCCATCAGCAGGAGATAGCGCCAGAACTCCGCGACCCAGGGCTTGGACAATTGGCTATTCCCTCGGTATGGTCCGCAGCGTCGCGGCTCAAACCTGCTTGGAGAAGCGGTAGCCGGTGCCGCGCACCGTCTGCACCATGTTGTCCAGTTCGAACGGCTCCAGCGCCTTGCGCAGGCGGCGGATGTGGACGTCGACGGTACGCTCCTCGACGTAGACGTTGCCACCCCACACCCGGTCGAGCAGTTGGGTGCGGCTGAACACCCGCTCGGGATAGCCCATGAAGAAACGCAGCAGGCGGAACTCGGTGGGGCCCAGCTCCACCTCCTCACCGGCGGCGGTGACCCGGTGGGAGACCGGGTCGAGGGCCAGATCACCGGCCTGCAGCACCTCGTCGCCCGCCTCCGGGGTGGAGCGGCGAATCACCGCCTTGATACGGGCATGGAGTTCGCGGTTGGAGAAGGGTTTGGTGATGTAGTCGTCGGCCCCGGCGTCGAGGCCGCGCACCTTGTCCTCCTCCTCGGAGCGGGCGGTGAGCATGATGATCGGCAGGTGGCGGGTCAGCTCGTCGCGCTTCAGCCGGCGGGCGAACTCGACGCCGCTCTGGTCGGGGAGCATCCAGTCGAGCAGCACCAGCACCAGCGGCTCGTTGCCGATCATCTGCTGCGCCTCCTCGACGCTGCCCGCCTCCACCGCCTCGTAGCCGGCCTGCTCCAGGGACATGGCGAGCATTTCGCGGATCGCCGGTTCGTCTTCGACGATAAGAATCCGTTTCTGGCTCATGGGTCTGATGTCATCTCGTACGGGAAGTTATTCTTTCGCGGTTCCTAAATCTGATCCAGATTGGTGTGGCGGACGTCCTTGCCCTTGACGAAGTAGATCACGTACTCGCAGATGTTGCGGGCGTGGTCGCCGATCCGCTCCAGGGAACGGGCGGCCCACAGCACGTGGAGCGAGGCGGTGATGGTGCGCGGGTCCTCCATCATGAAGGTGATCAGCTGACGCACCGCCGACTGGTACTCCATGTCGACCATGCTGTCGGTGCGCGCCACCGCCACCGCCGCCGCCGGGTCCATCCGCGCCATCGCATCGAGGGCGCCGTGGACCATCTTCACCACCCGCTCGCCCATGTGGATCAGGCTCTGGTGCTGGAGCCGGCCGCCGCTCCCCTCTTCCGCCAGGCGCAGCGCCTGGGCGGCGATGCGCTCGGCCTCGTCGCCCATCCGCTCCAGGTCGGTGATGGTCTTGATCATCGCCATCACCATGCGCAGGTCCACCGCCGCCGGCTGGCGGCGGGCGATCACCTGGGTACACTCCTCGTCGATCGCCACTTCCATGGCGTTGACCTTGTAGTCCGCGGTGGCCACCTTCTCGGCCAGTTCGCGGTCACCCTCGGCCAGCGCCACCACCGCCTCGCTGATCTGCTGCTCCACCAGCCCGCCCATGGCGAGCACGCGGTTGCGGATATCCTCCAGCTCCTCGTTGAACTGCTGGGAGATGTGGGCGTTGAGCTTGATTTCATCCATCGGTAGTACTCGTTGCGGAAGAGTGCGCGATCAGCCGTAGCGGCCGGTGATGTAGTCTTCGGTCTGTTTCTTCGACGGCGTGGTGAACAGCGTGCGGGTGTCGCCGAACTCCACCATCTCGCCCATGTACATGAAGGCGGTGTAGTCGGAGACGCGCGCCGCCTGCTGCATGTTGTGGGTGACGATGACGATGGTGTATTGATCCTTCAGCTCGTAGATCAGCTCCTCGATCTTCAGCGTCGAGATCGGGTCGAGGGCGGAGGCGGGCTCGTCGAGCAGCAGCACCTCCGGCTCCACCGCGATGGCCCGCGCGATCACCAGCCGCTGCTGCTGGCCGCCGGACATGCCCAGCGCGTTGTCCTGCAGGCGGTCCTTGACTTCCTCCCACAGCGCCGCACCGCGCAGCGACTTCTCCACCACCTCGTCGAGCACCCGGCGGTTGTTGATCCCCTGCAGGCGCAGGCCGTAGGCGACGTTCTCGTAGATCGTCTTGGGGAAGGGGTTGGGCTTCTGGAACACCATGCCGACGCGGCGGCGCAGGTCGGCGACGTTGACCCCGGGGGCGTTGATGTCCTCGCCGTCGATCAGGATCTCGCCGTCGATGCGCGCGGAATCGACCAGGTCGTTCATCCGGTTGAAGCAGCGCAGCAGGGTCGACTTGCCGCAGCCGGAGGGGCCGATATAGGCGGTCACCCGCCGGCGCGGCATCGACAGGGTGACGTCCTTCAGGGCGTGCTTGTCGCCGTAGTAAAGATCCAGGTTGCGGACCTCGATGCAGGTCTCTTCATCATCCAGGGAGAGGGCATCACCGGCGCGCTCCAGGAGCGAGGGGTCCACACCGCCATGGGTCAGGTTGGTCTCTTCGGTTACTGCGTTTTCTACCATCGGTCTGCTCGGTGAATTTGAAGGGTGGTTGCCGCTGCCTGCGGCCCGGGTCGAGGTGCCGTCAGGCCTCCAGCGCCTTGTACTTTTCGCGCAGCCGGTTGCGGATGGCGATGGCGGCGAGGTTGAGCGCCACGATCACCAGCACCAGCAGCAGCGCGGTGGCGTAGACCAGCGGGCGGGCGGCCTCCACGTTGGGGCTCTGGAAGCCGACGTCGTAGATGTGGAAGCCCAGATGCATGAACTTGCGGTCGAGGTGGAGGAACGGCGAGTTGCCGTCCAGCGGCAGCGACGGCGCCAGCTTGACCACGCCCACCAGCATCAGCGGCGCCACCTCGCCGGCGGCGCGGGCCACCGCCAGGATCAGGCCGGTCATGATCGCCGGGCTGGCCATCGGCAACACGGTGCGCCAGAGGGTCTCGGCCTTGGTCGCGCCGAGCGCCAGCGACCCTTCGCGGATCGAGCTGGGGATGCGCGACAGCCCCTCCTCGGTGGCGACGATCACCACCGGCAGGGTGAGCAGCGCCAGCGTGATCGACGACCACATCAGCCCCGGGGTGCCGAAGGTGGGGGCCGGCAGCGCCTCGGGGAAGAGGAGCTGGTCGATGTGGCTGCCGAGGAAATAGACGAAGAAGCCGAGACCGAAGACGCCATAGACGATGGAGGGGACGCCGGCGAGGTTGTTCACCGCGATGCGGATCACCCGGGTGACGAAGCCCTGCTTGGCGTATTCGCGCAGATAGACCGCGGCGATCACGCCGAACGGGGTGACGAAGACCGACATCAGCATCACCATCAGCACGGTGCCGAAGATCGCCGGGAAGATGCCGCCCTCGGTATTCGCCTCGCGCGGGTCGTCGGAGACGAATTCCCACACCTTCTCCACATAGTGCCCCAGCTTCTGCGGCAGGCTCATGGCGTTGGGCCGGAACACCCGCACCACCTTGGCGAGCGGGATCTCCACTTCACGGCCGTCGGCGACGGTGGCGGTGAGGCTGTCGCGCTTGAACTCCACGTAGAGGTCGTTGAGGCGACGCTGGAGGTCGACGTAGCGGTCGTCGTACTGCTTGCGGCTGGCCTCGAGGTCGGCGAGCCGCTCGGGGGTGACCGCATCGTCCAGCTCCAGCCGACGATGCTTCAGGCGCAGCCGCTCCAGGCCGTAGTTGACCGCGCCGATCTCGCTCTTCTCGATGTGGTAGATCTCGTCGTAGATCTTCAACGCACGATCCAGTCGCGGGTAGAGGGCGTCCCAGGCGGCATCGCCCTCGGCCACCACCTTGCCCCCCTCCTTGATCGCCTGCAGGCGGCCGTAGAAGTTGCCCCACTCGCGGCGCTCGATGGTCATCACCTCTTCCGGATGGGAGCGTTTGGCGATGGAGGGCTCCACCAGCCAGCGGAAGTCGAGGCCGGAGACGTCGCGGTTGCCGGTCTTCACCAGATAGCGGGAGATCAGCTTCTTGCCGCTCATCTCGCCGGTATAGCCGGCCGAGGCGAGGCGGGCCACCGGGATCTCCTCCTCCTCGACCACCTCCGCCAGCACCTGCTCCTGGCTGCCGTCGTTGTTGCGGTAGTCGAACTCGACCACGGAGTGGGGCCAGAAGTGGCCGAGGCCGCGAACGGCGATGAGGACGAGCAGCCCCACCACCATGATGACGCTGATGCTGACCGAGCCGGCGGTGAGCCAGACCCAGGGGACGCCGCTTTTAAACCACTCTTTCATGTCTTAGACCGATTCTCGTTCGGGGATTCCGGTTCGGGGTTACAGGCTGGAGTACTTGCGACGCAGCCGCTGACGGATAATCTCCGCCGTGGTGTTGAAGAGGAAGGTGAAGAGGAACAGCACCAGACCGGCGAGGAACAGCACGCGGTAGTGGGTGGAGGCCACCTCGGATTCGGGCATCTCGACCGCGATGTTGGCCGACAGGGTGCGCATCCCCTGGAAGATGGAGAAGTCCATCACCGGGGTGTTGCCGGTGGCCATCAGCACGATCATGGTCTCGCCCACCGCGCGGCCGAAGCCGATCATGATCGCCGAGAAGATGCCCGGACTGGCGGTGAGCAGCACCACCCGCCACATGGTCTGCCAGGGGGTGGCACCGAGGGCCAGGGAACCCATGGTGAGGTGGCGCGGCACGCCGAACACCGCATCCTCGGCGATCGAGAAGATGGTGGGGATCACCGCGAAGCCCATGGTCAGGCCGACCACGATGGAGTTGCGCTGATCGAAGGGGATGCCCAGGTCGTTGGTCAGCCAGCCGCGCAGGTTGCCGTCGAACAGCCACAGCTCCAGCGGCTGGCTGAGCGCGATGGAGATCCAGCCGGCAATCAGGATCACCGGGATCAGCAGCGCCCCCTCCCAACCGTCCGGGATGCGGTGGCGGATGGCGCCGGGAACGAAACGCCAGCACCAGGCCATGATCAGGATCGAGATCGGCGTGAGCAGCAGCAGGCTGACGATGCCCGGCAGGTACTCCTCGGCCATCGGCGCCAGCCACAGGCCGGCGAGGAAGCCGAGGATCACGGTGGGCAGCGCCTCCATGATCTCGATGGTCGGCTTGACCAGTTGGCGCATGCCGGGGGCCATGAAGTAGGCGGTATAGACCGCGCCGAGGATCGACAGCGGCGCGGCCAGCAGCATCGCGTAGAAGGCGGCCTTGAGGGTGCCGAAGGAGATCGGCACCAGGGAGAACTTGGGCTCGAAGTCGTTGCTCGCCGCCGAGGACTGCCAGGCGTAGGCGGGCTCGTCGTAGCTCTCGTACCACACCTTGCCCCACAGCGCGCTCCAGGAGACCTCCGGGTGCTCGTTGTGGACGTGCCAGAAGTGGAGCTTGCCGGTGTTGTCCTCGGCGATCAGCGCGTTGGCCCGCGGCGACATCGCCAACCGGACCAGCGGGGCATCGCTGACCTTCTTCACCAGCAGGGTGCGATGGGCGGTGGAGTGGTAGAGGCCGATCTCCCCTTCGCTGTCGGCGGCGGCGAATCCCTTGCGCCGCGGCTCCACCGCCACCGCAGAGATCGTCGCCTCCTGACTGTGCCAGTCGCGGATGCGCTGGAGCTGGTAACGGTTCTCGCCGTCTCGCACCGGGAACCACTGGCTGATGATGCCGTCGGAGTCGGAGGCGAGCAGCGAGATACCGCCGAGCAGCAGCTTGAGCGAGGTGAGCTTGGCCCCGTTGCCGACCAGATCGACGGTCTGCAACAGGTAGGGCTCCTCCTTGTTGCGGATGTCGTAGAAGAGGGTCTCGCCCCCCTTCTCCGCCAGGTAGAGCCAGTTCTGGGTGGGATCCATCAACAGATAGTCGGGGGCCCAGTTCAGCCCTGGCAGGACGGCGCTGGAGCTGCGCTCCAGGGTGATTCCGTCGCCGAGCATCGACTCGGTCTTCTCGTAGCTGATCAGCAGGGTGCGCTCGCCGGCGGTGTAGGCGGCGACGGAGAACCGGTCTTCGCCGTTCTCGAAGGCGAGGCGGGTCAGCGCCATGCCCTGGTCATCCAGCTCCAGCGGCGTCTCGCCGAAGGGGTAGCGCAGCTCGGGGGAGATCTTGCGCTGATCGTTGGGGTAGGTGATGCGGTAGAAGAGCCTCACCAGCAGCATGCTGCCGTCGCTCAGCCCCACCGCCACCAGGTTGCTGTCCGGCGGCCCCTCGGCGATGGAGGTGATCGCGCGGCCCGCCGGCAGCGGCAGGCGATCGCTGGAGATCACCTCGCCGTCGGCCAGGCGGAAGAAGATGTAACGTCCGTCCTCGATGATCCGGCCGCCCACCTCGCCCTGTTCCTCCAGGGTAAGGTAGCGGGTGGCGCTGGCGGTGCCGCCGGGGATGCCGTAGCTCCCCCCCTCCTTCATGGAAGCGGACTGGAACAGCGGAAACACCACCACCAACAGGAAGAAGAAGATGAGAAGGATCGCGATGATCACGCCGATCCCTCCGGTAGCGACCCCCCAGCGGGCGGTCAGGTCCTTGATCCGGCGCCACTTGTGGCGCCGCTCGGCGGTGGTCTGGTCGATCAGGGAGGAACTGCTCACGGGGAAGGGCGTGCCGTCGGTTGCGAAAGGTGGCGCAAGCCTATCGACGCCACATGACAGTATTGTGAAAAACCGTGAATGGAGCCCCTCCCCCGCCCGGAAAGGCGCCTACTTCTTCATCAAATCCTTCAACGCGGCAAAGGGGTTGTGGGTGGCCCCCGCTGGCCCCTCCTCGGAGACCATCACGCCGTTGGCCTCCAACTGGCGCTGGTGCTCGTTGTCGTGACAGTAGAGGCAGAGCAGCTCCCAGTTGGAGCCGTCCGGCGGATTGTGGTCATGGTCGTGGTTGCGGTGGTGCACCGTCAGCTCCCGCAGGTTCTCCCGCTGGAACTCGCGACCGCAGCGACCGCAGACCCACGGATACATCTTCAGCGCCTGCTCGCGGTACCCCTTGTCCCGCGCCTCCCGCGCCTGCCGCGCCTCGGCGACGACCCGATCGAGCCGACCCTGGTCCGCTCCGCCCTTCTTCACTGCCATCTCATCTACCTCTGTAACGGGGAGGGGGAGGAATCGGCCACGACCCCACTTCGGCACTCATCGAGCTGCCCCCGGGCGTACTTCCAGCTCGATTCCATGTTCTGCGCCTGCCACAACGCCTCGACCTTCTCCTTGAACAGCGCCTCGTTCTGTTTCCACAGGTAGAAATTGCCCCCCAGCGACAGGGCAAAAAGCGCGACGACGACGATCAGCGCATCAAGGTGAAAGGTGAACCGCTTCACTCCCGCCCCCCCTCGCCAAGACGGAACGCCTCCAGCAACGCCTCGCGCAAGGCCGGTTGCTCCCCGAGATCATCGACCCCGAGGTGCCGGCGGGCTACCGGTCCGAGCAGCGACAGCCGGCGGGCATCCCGCCAGCGCCGTTCGAAGTCGCGAAGATCGAACACCCCGTCGTGGAACGAGGCCACGGCCAGACCGGTCGGCCGGTCGAAGAGGAGTTCATGGGACTCCATCACTTCGTATAAATAGGAATAGGTGTCGATGCCGTTGAGCCGGGCAAGCATCGGGTGCAGGTCACCGATTCCCCCTGCACCGCCCATCGCCCCGTCCAGATCGATCACCGCCGCCGGCGCATAGTGCTCGCCGCGATAGGAGAACTCCACCCGGACACGAATGGTATTTCCACTGTTCACTGGCCCGCCTTCCTGCCCATCTTGTCGTCGAAGCGCGCCTTGTCGATGATGAAACGCTCATGGCGTCCGCGGGAGATCCGCTCCACCCCGTCGTGGGCCTCCACCGCGAAGACCAGCCGCCGCCCGTCCACCTCCACCAGCTCCACCTCCGCGGTCACCTCCAGCCCCGGCGGGGTCGCCGCCTCGTGGCTGACGTCGATGTGGGTGCCGACGGTCTGCTCCCGCGGCCAATCCAGGTGGGGATTGACCGCCAGGATGCAGGCCCACTCCAGGAAGCCGACCAGATAGCCGGTGGCGAACACCTCCGGCATCGCCACGAACTCCGCGGATTCCGGATAGAGCGCGGGCACGGTCTTCGAGGAGGGGACGACGAAGGTGTGCCGGTGGCGGATGCCGGGGGCGAGGGATGGTTTCACAAACTTTACACCGATTGGAGAAGCTATCTATATCAAGCTGAATTCATTGATATTTAACGAAGAATATAAACCGCAGATTTCGCATACGTGAACTCATCAGGGCTGGGAATCCAGGGACTCGACAAAATGGAAGCTCCCTTTGGCCATCCCCTCCCGCTCGTAGAAGCGGTGGGCCGCCTCCCGCTGCATGCCGGAATCCAGATGGAGCTGTCGGCACCCCGCCTCGACGGCGTAGCGCCTCAACCAAGCGAGCAGGCGACCCCCGAAACCACGAGAGCGGTGAGAGCCCGAGGTGACCAGATCGTCCACGTAGAGGAAACGTCCCCAGGCCAAGTTCT
Organism: Endothiovibrio diazotrophicus; assembly: GCF_054657215.1. Taxonomy (NCBI): domain Bacteria; kingdom Pseudomonadati; phylum Pseudomonadota; class Gammaproteobacteria; order Chromatiales; family Thioalkalispiraceae; genus Endothiovibrio; species Endothiovibrio diazotrophicus. The sequence goes on along the minus strand of NZ_BAAHXB010000078.1, from coordinate 17,185 downwards.
CGCCAACCCGAAAACCGGCGACGGCAACCACCGCCCCCCCCTCCCGAAGAAACGCCAGCCGATAGCCCTCCGCCTCCTGGAGACGGATCCGCGCGACGAACTCCGCCCCTTCGAGATGGGGACGAAGTTCCCGCATCACCGGCCAGCAGGCGGCGATCTCCTCGTCGGTGAAGGCAATGGCGGGACTCATGGCGCCCTACGTTAAACCGCCTTTCGGCGGCGGGCAATCATTCCGACTTGCGCCGAGCTGATATACTGTATAAAAAAATACCCTCCTTCTGTTCAACACCACCGCAACCAACCGCTGTGAAGAGCGCCATCCCCCACCGTCCCCCCTACGCATTGCGCCCACTCTTCGACGAACCTCGAAAAGAGGCATGTATCGCTCTCCCCACCCTTTCCCCTCCTCCCCATGGCGAAGAGAGAGCGGCCAAGGGGCCCCTGTGGTTGGCGGTGGAGCTGCCATGGCTGGCCTTGGAGCAGTTTGCCGGGACGCTGGAACCGGCACACCCCTTCGCGGTGAGTGAGACCTGCAATGGCGTGGCGCGGCTGGCGCTGGGCAACCGCGCCGCGCTCCGGGCGGGAGTCCGACCGGGAATGCGCCCGGGTACCGCCTACGCCCTATGCCCCGATCTGCGGGTCCGACCACGGGACCATGCGGCGGAGCGGGCGGCCCTGGAGCGGCTGGCGGCGTGGACGGGACGTTTCACCCCCCAGGTGGTGTTGTCGCCCCCCGCCGCGCTGCTGCTGGAGGTGGCGGGGAGCGAACGGCTCTTCGGCGGCATGGAGGCGATCATCCGGGCGCTACGCCAGGGGGTGGCGGAGCTGGGCTACCGGACACGGATCGCCCTGGCCCCCACCCCCAACGGGGCGCGGCTGCTCACCACCTCGGCGGGGGATACCCGGGTCCATGGTCAGGACGAGCTGCGGCGCGCCCTGGCGGGGGTGCCGCTGGAGCGGCTGGGATTGCCGCGGGGAAGCCTGGAGCGATTGCGACGGCTGGGACTGAAACGCCTCGGCGAACTGCTACGGATGCCGCGGGATGGGGTGGCGCGACGCTACGGGGCGGAGCTGGTGGATCTGCTGGACCGCACCCTGGGACGGCGGGCCGACCCGCAGGAGCCCTTTCGCCCACCGCAGCGCTACCACGGCCGCCTGCTCCTGCCCGCGGAGGTGGAGGAACATCCCCGGCTGCTGATTGCCGCGCGCCGCCTGCTCGGTGAGTTGAGCGGCCTGCTGGAGGCGCGGGGCGAGGGGATCCAGTCCATGGAGTGGACCCTGATCCACCGCGACCACGCCCCCACTCCCCTCCCCCTCGGCCTGGCCTCGCCGGGGCGGGACGCTGAACGGATGGAGGCCCTGCTGGCGGAGCGGCTGGAGCGCTTCGAGCTTCCCGCACCGGTGCTGGAACTGGAGCTATGCAGCGGCCCGTTTCACCCCCTCGCCTCGCACAACGGCGCGCTCTTCACCGATCCTGCGTCACGATTGGAGGCGGCACGCCTGCTGGAACGGCTGATCGCCCGACTGGGAGAGGCGGCAATCCACGGCATCGAAACGGTGGCCGACCACCGCCCCGAACGGGGGTGGCGCCGACTTCCCGCCGGCCGGCGCCCCCTGGCAATCGCTCTTCCGGACCGCCCGCTGTGGCTGTTGGCCGCCCCCCTGCCGCTGGCGCGGATCGACGGTCGCCCCCACTACCGCGGGGTGCTGCATCTGCTACGGGGGCCGGAACGGATCGAATCGGGGTGGTGGGACGGAGCGGGGGTGACAAGGGACTACTTCGCAGCGGAGAACCCGGCGGGGATGCGGCTGTGGATCTTCCGCGAGCCCCGCCATCCAGAGCGTTGGTTTCTTCACGGACGCTTCGGATAGGAATTTTCTAACGATAGATGCCATCCCTGGCGCCCCATCCGTGGTGGCTCTCCCTTGGCCTGCCTAGGCAGGTGTCAGTGGTCGGCAGCCACAGGGGCGGTGCCAACGGTGAGCAGGTCACGGTTCTTCTCGACGATCTTGGCGCCGATCCCCTTGACGTTGGCCAGATCCTCCACCCGTTGGAATGGGCCGTTCTTCTCGCGGTAGGCGATCACCGCCTCCGCCTTTTTCATGCCGACGCCGCTGATCGCGGCCGCCAGGGCGGCGGCATCGGCGGTATTGATATCGATCGGCTCCATCGCGGCGGCGAAGGGAGCGGTGGCGAGCAGCAGCAGGGCGATGACGAGATTGCGGACGATCTTCATGCGGGAACCTCCCATGTCGTTATTGGAATGCGCTGGAATCACAAAAGATGATTTCCAGACGGTCACCAGCATGGCAAGTCAGGGAAACTGACGTCAATTGGCGGAATTCGGATTTTTTTGCAGGACGATTCGCTATGGTTTTCAGACTGGGCTGATGGGCTATGAGACAGGGATTGCGTAGAAGCAGGGGAAATTCCGATACACTGGGGGCGTGCCGATCGTTAGCGGAAACCCACTTTCAAGCGAAGATCTTTACACGAAGGGCGCGAAGGAGGAGGCACGAAGAACACAAAGGGGAATAGGGCGGGTGGGGCTGCTGGCGCCGAATCCTGTAGAAAAGGCCAGTACCAACGGAAAGGTCGTGGCGGCCGCAGGCCGCCCTATAGGGCGGGCCGCGCCCGCCGTGGGCGTCGGGGCTCGCACCCGAGATTGGGTCAGAGTCGAGAGGATGAAATGGCACGCACCTCCTCCCTTTTTTCGTGTCTTCTCCTCTACCCTTCGTGCTGGAAAGGCGCCCTGAACAAGCAGGGAGATCTACGGTTGATCGAGTGTTTGGCGGACCTCCGCCTCGATGGCGCGAAGCACCGCCACCGGGTCGGCGGCCTGGGTGATCGGGCGGCCGATCACCAGATAGTCGGAACCGGCGCGGATGGCATCGGCGGGGGTCATGATCCGCCGCTGGTCGCCCACCTCGGCGCCAGCCGGGCGGATGCCGGGGGTGACCAGGAGGAACTCCCGGCCGCGCGTCTCCTTCAGCAGCGCCGCCTCTCGGGCGGAACAGACGACGCCGTCGAGACCGGAGGATTGGGCCAGGGCGGCGAGGCGACGGACGTTCTCCTCCGGCGTCCCGGCAAAGCCGATCTCGGCCAGGTCCTCGTCGCTCATGCTGGTGAGGACGGTGACGCCGATGAGCAGCGTCTCCGTCCCGCCGGTGGCGATCGCCTCGCGCGCCGCCTCCATCATCCGCCGGCCGCCGGAGGCGTGGACGTTGACCATCCACACCCCCAGGTCGGCCGCCGCGGCGCAGGCGGCGGCGACGGTGTTGGGGATGTCGTGGAATTTCAGGTCGAGGAAGATCTCGTAGCCGGCATCGATGAACGCCCGCACCAGTTCCGGCCCCGCCCGCACGAACAGCTCCTTGCCGATCTTCAACCGGCACAGCGAAGGGTCGAGCCGCGCCACCAGCTCACGGGCAGACCGGGCATCGGGATAGTCCAACGCCACCAGCACTCTCGGATCAGCACGCATCGTTCACACCTTTATCGGATTAATTCTTTTAGTCCCCCGTCGCCTCGTCGATCGGTTTGACGGTGTGCCACTTCTTGCAGCTGGGGCACTGCCAGTGCATCTTCTTGCCGGTGAAGCCGCAGTGCCCGCACTGGCTCAGCGGGCGATCCTCCAGCAGGCGGCGGGTCAACTCCTTGAGGGTGAGCAGGTTCTCGCGGGCCGCCCCCTCGCTGCGGGTGAGGTGAAGTTCGATCAGCTCGTCGAGACCGCGCACCGAGGGGTGATGGCGGAGCTGCTCGATGATGAAGCCCGCGGCCTCCCGCTCCCCGCGCTCGCGCCGCACCTGCTCGGCCAGGGCGAGCATCACCGCGACACTCGGGTGGCGCTCCAGCACCCCACGCAGGTAGTCGCGGTAGGCAGCGCTCTCGTCGAGACGCCAGTAGCACTTCTCCAGGGCGTCCAGTGCCAGCGGCAGATAGGCGGGCGCCTGCCCCTCGATGCGCTGGAAGGCATCGCGGGCGCGGCGCCATTCACCCGCCTCCATCGCCAGCTCCCCTTCGATCAGACTGGCGCGGGCACAATTGGGATCGGCACGCAACGCCTTCACCAACAGCTCGCCCGCTCTTCCAACCTCGTCGTTGTCGCGGGACGTCTCGGCCTGCTCGCACCAGTACATGGCGATGGTCGCCCCCTGTCCCTGGCCGAGGGTCTTCTCCAGCCGGCGGGTCATCTCGATCGCCTTCTCCCAGTCCCGCTCCTGCTGGTAGATCGCCACCAGATAGCGTTGTGCGGGAACGGCATGGACCCCCAGCTCCACCAGTTCCAGGAAGAGGTTCTCGGCACGGTCGAAGAGCCCCGCCTTCATGTAGTCCTCACCCAGGGCGAGGAGCGCCTGGGCCCGCTGTTCACCGCTGAGGCTCGGGCGGGCGATGAGGTTCTGATGAATGTGGATGGCGCGGTCCACCTCGCCCCGCCGGCGGAACAGGTTGCCGAGGGTGAAGTGGGTCTCGATGGTGTCCTTGTCCACTTCGAGGACGCGGATGAAGACCTCGATCGCCTTGTCGGGCTGCTCGTTGAGCAGGTAGTTGAGACCCTTGAAATAGTCGGCGGGGATACGGGAGAGGGGATTGCGCGCCTCGCGGCTCTTGCGCTCCCAGCGGGCCACCAGCCAGCCGGACGCGGCGGCGACCGGAAGGAGGAACCACAGCAGCTCCGTCATCATGGGGGCAACCCTGGAAAATTCGGTAGCGTCGTCGCAGGAGGACGCCGGAAATCACGGAGAGGACGGATTCGTTCCGCCGCTATTTGATCGGCACTTCGTCGCGGGATTCGTTGACCCGTTCGCGCATCTCCTTGCCGGGCTTGAAATGCGGGACGTATTTGCCGGAGAGCGCCACCGAGTCGCCGGTCTTCGGGTTGCGACCGATACGCGGTGGACGGAAATGGAGGGAGAAACTGCCGAAACCGCGGATCTCGATCCGCTCGCCGCTGGCCAGGGACTGGCTCATCTGTTCGAGCAGGCTCTTGACGGCCAACTCCACGTCCTTGTACGCCAAGTGGCTCTGTTTCCGCGCGATGGCTTCGATCAGTTCGGATTTGGTCATTGGCAGATTCCTGTTGGCCGATTGCCGGTTACCGGAAGCAGGGGCCGGCCCAACGGCCGGCCCCCTGCCGACAAGGACTGCGAATTAGTCCTTGTTCTCCATCTGCTCCTTGAGCAGATCACCCAGGGTGGTGGTGCCGGCGCCGGAGCTGCGGCTGTAGTCCTGGATCGCCTCGGCCTCCTCGGCCATCTCCTTCGCCTTGATCGAGAGGCTGATCGCGCGGTTCTTGCGGTCGACGCCCATGAACTTGGCCTCGATCTCGTCACCAACGCTGAGCATGGTACGGGCGTCCTCGACACGGTCGCGGGAGAGGTCGGAGGCGCGCAGGTAGCCCTCGATGCCTTCGCCCAGCTCGATCACCGCACCCTTGGCATCCACCTCCTTGACGACGCCCTTGACCATGGAGCCCTTCGGATTGTCGGCCACGAAGTTGGAGACCGGATCCTTGTCGAGCTGCTTGATGCCGAGCGAGATGCGCTCGCGCTCGGGGTCGATGGCGAGCACCACGGTATCCACCTCGTCACCCTTCTTGAAGTCGCGCACGGCCTCTTCGCCGGGGACGTTCCAGGAGATGTCGGAGAGGTGCACCAGGCCGTCGATGCCACCCTCCAGGCCGACGAAGATGCCGAAGTCGGTGATCGACTTGATCTTGCCGTTGAGGCGGTCGCCCTTCTTGAACAGCGCGCCGAACTCCTCCCAGGGGTTGGACTTGCACTGCTTCATGCCGAGCGAGATGCGGCGACGCTCCTCGTCGATGTCGAGCACCATGACCTCGCACTCTTCACCCTGCGCGACCACCTTGGAGGGGTGGATGTTCTTGTTGGTCCAGTCCATCTCGGACATGTGGACCAGACCCTCGACGCCCTCCTCGATCTCGACGAAGCAGCCGTAGTCGGCGATGTTGGTGACCTTGCCGAAGAGGCGGGTGTTGACCGGGTAGCGACGGGCGATGTCGGACCAGGGATCGGCGCCCAGCTGCTTGAGGCCGAGGGAGACGCGGTTGCGCTCGCGATCGAACTTGAGCACCTTGACCTCGATCTCGTCGCCGACGTTGACGATCTCGGAGGGGTGCTTGACCCGCTTCCAGGCCATGTCGGTGATGTGCAGCAGGCCGTCGATGCCGCCGAGGTCGATGAACGCGCCGTAGTCGGTGAGGTTCTTGACGATACCCTTGATGGAGACCCCTTCCTGCAGGGTCTCGAGCAGCTTCTCGCGCTCCTCGCTGTACTCCTGCTCGACCACCGCGCGGCGGGAGACCACCACGTTGTTGCGCTTGCGGTCGAGCTTGATGACCTTGAACTCCAGCTCCTTGCCTTCGAGGTAGGTGACGTCGCGCACCGGGCGGACGTCGACCAGGGTGCCGGGAAGGAAGGCGCGGATCGACTCGATGTCGACGGTGAAGCCGCCCTTCACCTTGCCGCTGATCATGCCCTTGACGATCTCCTCCTTCTCGAAGGCCTCCTGCAGCACCTCCCAGGCCTTGATGCGCTTGGCGCGCTCGCGGGAGAGCTGGGTCTCACCGTAGCCGTCCTCCAGGGAGTCCAGCGCCACCTCGACGAAGTCGCCGATGGCCACGGAGAGGGTGCCGTCTTCGCCATAGAACTGCTCGGCAGGGATCACACCTTCGGACTTCAGACCGGCATTGACGATCACGAAGTCGGCGCGCACGTCCACCACTTCGGCCTGGACGATCGAGCCGGGGCGCATCTCCTGCTTGGCGAGGCTCTGTTCAAACATTTCGGCGAAACTTTCGGTCATCTGAAAAAATCCTTACCCGGATATCGGGTTGTTTATGAACCATCGATCCCGTTGACTGTCTCGGTAGGGAAGCGATGGATTGCGTTGCGGTTGAACATCGATCCCGCCACCCATTGGCGGAACCATCCCGTGAAAACGGTCCTTGAACTCAGGCGATCGCGGTGCGTTCGCTCACCCACGCCATGGCCTGCGCCACCACCTCATCGATGGAGAGACCGGTGCTGTCGAGCAGCAGCGCATCCTCGGCGGGCTTGAGCGGGGCCACGGGGCGCGAGGCGTCGCGACGGTCGCGCTCCTCGATCTCCTGCACAAGATCGGCAAGATTAGCACCCATACCCTTTTCAATCAACTGCTTATAGCGGCGTTGGGCGCGCTCCTCCGCGCTCGCGGTGAGAAAGATCTTGGCCGGGGCGTCGGGGAACACAACGGTGCCCATATCGCGCCCATCGGCGACCAGCCCGGGCACCTCGCAAAAGGCCCGCTGGCGCTCCAGCAGCGCCTCGCGCACCGCCGGAATCGCCGCCACCTTGGAGGCGTTGTTGCCGGCCGTCTCGGAGCGGATCTCGCCGCTCACCTCCTCGCCGTCGAGCAGCACCCGCGGCTCGTCATCCCCCTCCTCGAAGCGCACCGGCAGGGTGCGGGCGAGCTCGGCCACCGCCGCCTCGTCGGCGAAATCGACCCCCTTGCGCACGGCATACAGCGCGGTAAGGCGGTAGAGCGCCCCGGAGTCGAGAAACTGCCAGCCGAGCTGACGGGCGATGCGCCGCGAGACGGTCCCCTTGCCGGAACCGGAGGGGCCGTCGATGGTGATGACGGGTACTATTTCAGTCATGTGCAAACCCCTTTTCATTTCGCCACGGAGCCACGGAGGGCACGGAGGGGGTGAGGGCAACCTCTCCCAACCTCCGTGCCCTCCGTGGCTCCGTGGCTAATCTTCTTGCTTGATGGAGAGGCCGCAGGCGCGGGCCAGTTCGACGAAGCCGGGGAAGGAGGTGTTGACGTTGGCGCAGTCGTCGATGGTGACCGGCCCCGCGGCACGCAGCGCGGCCATCGCGAAGGACATGGCGATGCGGTGGTCGCCACGGCTGTCGACCCGGCCGGAGCCGATCGCCCCGCCGCGGATCACCATGCCGTCGGGGGTCGGCTCGGCATCGACGCCGAGGATCTTCAGCCCGTCGGCCATCACCTGGATGCGGTCGGACTCCTTCACCCGCAGCTCCTCGGCGCCGGTGAGCACGGTCTCCCCCTCGGCGCAGGCGGCGGCGACGAACAGCGCCGGGAACTCGTCGATGGCCAGCGGCACCTGATCCTCGGGGATACGGATGCCCTTCAGCTTCGCCGAACGGACGCGCAGATCGGCCACCGGCTCACCGCCCACCTCGCGCTCGTTCATCACCGTGATGTCGGCGCCCATCAGGCGCAGGATGTTGATCACCCCGTCGCGGGTCGGGTTGATGCCGACATGCTCCAGGGTGAGATCGGAACCCTCCGCAATGGAGGCCCCGACCAGGAAGAAGGCGGCCGAGGAGATGTCCGCAGGGATATCGACGGCGCAGGCGGCGAGCCGCCCTCCCCCTTCGACGCAGGCGGTGGCACCGTCGCGCTCGACGCCATAGCCGAAGCCGGAGAGCATCCGCTCGCTGTGGTCGCGGGTCGGCGCCGGCTCGGTGACGCAGGTACGCCCCTCGGCATAGAGACCGGCGAGCAGCAGGCTCGACTTCACTTGGGCGGAGGCCACCGGCATCTCGTAGTGGAAGCCCTTGAGCGCCTGACCGCCGCGAATCCTCAGCGGGGGCGTGCCCCCTTCGGCGGTCTCGATCACCGCCCCCATCTCGCCCAGCGGCACCGAAACCCGCTTCATCGGGCGCTTGGAGAGCGAGGCGTCACCGACCAGCTCCACGTCGAACGACTGCCCGCAGAGGAGCCCCGAGAGCAGCCGCATGGAGGTGCCGGAGTTGCCCAGATCGAGCGGGCCGGCCGGCGCCTTGAGGCCATGCATACCGACCCCATGGATGGTCACCCGACCGCCGTCGGGCCCCTCGATCGCAACCCCCATGGCGCGGAAGGCGTTGAGGGTGGCGATGGCGTCCTCCCCCTCGAGGAAACCGCTGATCTCGGTGGTCCCCTCGGCCAGCGAGCCGAGCATGATCGAGCGGTGGGAGATCGACTTGTCCCCCGGCACCCGCGCGCTCCCCGACAACCGGCCGCCCGGCGCCACCTGATAGACGATGTTCTTCGATCCGCTCACGTTTCTATTCCGCTAATTAGAGAAGAGAGTCCACAAATGAATGCAAATGAACGCGAATAAAGAAGATGAATCTCTTCCCTTATTCGCGTTCATTTGCGTTCATTTGCGGATAAAAATTCTATTTGACCACATGGGTATCCCGCGCGTGTTTGGCGCGCTGGAAGAGGTCGAGCATGGCCGGGCCGTCGCCGGCGGCGATGAGATCGCGCAGCGCGGCCAGATCGCGCTCGAAACGCTCCACCATGCCAAGCAGCGCCTCGCGGTTGTGCAGGCAGATATCCCGCCACATCACCGGGTCGCTGGAGGCGATGCGGGTGAAGTCACGGAAACCGCCGGCGGCGAAGCCGAATATCTCATCGCCATATTTCATGTTGGCGAGGCTGTCGACCAGGGCGAAGGCGAGCACATGGGGCAGGTGGCTGGTGGCGGCCAACACCTCGTCGTGGTGCTCCACCTCCATCCTCACCACCTCGGCGCCGGCGACCTCCCATGCTCGATCCACCAATTCGATGGCCGTCGGATCGGTGGTATGCAGGGGCGTAAGGATCACCCGGCGATCGCGATAGAGGGTGCCGTCGGCGGCATCCACCCCACTGTGTTCACGCCCTGCAATGGGGTGGCCCGGCACGAAAAAGGAGGGAATACCGCCGCCGAAGGCGCGGCTCGCCGCCTCGATCACGCTCCCCTTGGCACTGCCCACGTCGGTGACCACCGCGCCCGCCTTGAGTGCCGGCGCCATGGTGCGAAAAACCGCCTCCATCGCCCCCAGCGGCACCGCTACCACCACCAGATCGCAACCGGCCACCGCCTCGGCCACGTCGGTGGACCAGCGGTCGATCACCCCCAGCTCCACCGCCCGCCGCAGGTTCCCCTCCTCCCGCCCGCAGCCGATCACCTCCCCCACCTGACCGGCCTCGCGCAGCGCACGCGCCCATGACCCGCCGATCAGCCCGACGCCGACGATGCACAGAGAATCAATGAGCGGTTTATCGAAGGGCATGCTACTTCAAGAAATGCTCGATCCGCGCCCTAAAGCGCGGATCGAGGATACGAGCCGAGGATCTTGAGGAAGCTCGCCTCTTCATTGAGTTCCTTCAGCGCCTCGACCACCGACGGCTCCTCGGCGTGACCGAGGAGGTCGATGAAGAAGACGTAATCCCACATGCCGCGACGGGAAGGACGGGACTCGATGCGGCTCATGCTGATCTCGTGGCGGGCCAGCGGCGCCAACAACGAGGCCAACGCGCCGGGGCGGTTGTGGGCGGAGAGCAGCAGGGTGGTCTTGTCCTCGCCGCTGGCCGGCACCTGGCGGTCGCCGATCACCAGGAAGCGGGTGGTGTTGTCCGGCTCGTCCTCGATGTTGCCGGCCAGGATCTCCAACCCGTAGAGACCGGCGGCATTGGCCCCGGCGATCGCCGCGGTCCCCGCCTCGGCCGCGGCCATCCGCGCGCCCTCGGCGTTGTTGCTCACCGCCTCGCGCTCCACGTGGGGCAGGTTGGCGTCGAGCCACTCGCGACACTGGGCCAGCGCTTGGGGGTGGGCATAGATGCGAGTCACCTCTTCCAGGGAGACGCCGCGGCCGAGCAGGTTGTGATGGATGCGCAGCTCCACCTCGCCACAGATGCGCAACGGCGACTGGAGGAACATGTCGAGGGTGTGGTTGATCACCCCCTCGGTGGAGTTCTCCACCGGCACCACGCCGTAGTCGGCACCGCCGGCGGCCACCTCGCGGAACACCTCGTCGATCGCCCCCAGCGGTACGGTGGTCACCGAACCGCCGAAGTGCCGGATCGCTGCGGCATGGGTATAGGAGCCGGCGGGACCGAAGTAGGCCACCTTCATCGGCTGCTCCAGGGCGAGGCAGGCGGACATGATCTCGCGGAACAACCGCGCCATCTCGACATCCGCCAGCGGCCCCCGGTTACGCGCCTTCACCGCGCGCAGCACCTGCGCCTCGCGCTCCGGGCGGTAGAAGTCGGGATCCGCCTCGGCGGCCCGCTTCACCCGCGCCACCTCCTCGGCACACCGGGCGCGCTGATTGATCAGCTCCTGGATCTGCTCATCCAGCGCGTCGATCTTTTCGCGAATCTTGAGAAGCTCTTCAGACATAAGAGATTTGTCCGCAAATGAACGCAAATACACGCAAATAAAGAAAAGCGATCTCTTCTCTTATTTGCGTGTATTTGCGTTCATTCGCGGACTTTTTCTTCCTCTTAGAGGGTACGGACGGAGAGGACGCCTTCGATGGCGGCGATGCGCTCGACCACCGCCTGCGGGATCTCCCCCTCGACGTCCACCAGGGTGTAGGCGACGTCACCGCGGGACTTGTTGAGCATGTCGACGATGTTGAGGCCGGCACCGGCCAGGTCGGTGGAGATCTGGCCCAGCATGTTGGGCACGTTGGCGTTGGCGATGGCCAGACGGTGGCCGCCGTTGCGCTCCATGCGCACCTCGGGGAAGTTGACCGAATTGAGGATGTTGCCGTTCTCCAGATAGTCGCGCACCTGCTCGGCGACCATGATCGCGCAGTTCTCCTCGGCCTCGCGGGTGGACGCGCCGAGGTGCGGCAGGGTCACCACCTTGGGGTGGTTCTTCAGCAGATTGGTGGGGAAGTCGCAGACGTAGCCGTAGACCTTGCCGGCGTCGATCGCCGCCACCACCGCCTCGTCGTCGACGATGCCGCCGCGGGCGAAGTTGAGGATCACCACGTTGTCCTTCATCGACTTCAGCCGGTCGGCGTTGATCAGGTTTTTGGTCCCCTCCACCAGCGGCACGTGGAAGGTGACGAAGTCGCTCTTGTTGAGCACCTCGTCGACGCTGCCCGCCTTCTCCACCGCCGCATCCATCTGCCAGGCGGCGTTGACGGTGATGCCGGGATCGAAGCCGATCACCTTCATGCCGAGGGCGACCGCGGCGTTGGCCACGCGCACGCCGATGGCGCCGAGGCCGATCACCCCGAGGGTGCGGCCGGGCAGCTCGAAGCCGCCGTAGTTCTTCTTGCCCGCCTCGGTCTGCTTACCGATCTCGGCGTCCTCACCCTCCAGGTTGCGGGCGAAGTCCCACGCCTGGGCGATGTTGCGGCAGGCCATCAGCATGCCGGCGATCACCAGCTCCTTCACCGCATTGGAGTTGGCGCCGGGGGCGTTGAACACCACTACCCCCTTCCTGGTCATCTCGTCGACCGGGATGTTGTTGGTGCCGGCACCGGCACGGCCCACCGCCTTGAGGGTCGCGGGGATCTCCATGCCATGCATCTTGAACGAGCGCAGCAGGATCGCATCGGGGTGCTGGATCTCGGAGGCGATCTCGTAGGCGTCACGCGGCAGACGATCAAGACCGGCGACGGAGATATTGTTCAGCGTCAGTATCTTATGCATCTTTCCTCACCCAAAACATCAAAGAATGAAACAGCGACCAAATACCGAATCAATCAAAAGCCAATGAACCGCAGATTAACGCAGATTTTCGCAGATGAGTTCTAGGCTCAATCTGCGGATATCTGCGTTAATCTGCGGTTCAATTTCCTTTCTTATCCGTGTTTTTTCTCGAATTCGGCCATGAAGGCGACCAGGGCGTCGACCCCCTCCTCGGGCATGGCGTTGTAGATGGAGGCGCGCATGCCACCCACCGAGCGGTGTCCCTTGAGGGTGGTGAGCCCGGCCTCCTTGGCCTCGGCCAGGAAGGTGGCGTCCAGCTCGCTGTCGGCCAGGGTGAAGGGGACGTTCATCCACGAGCGGTTGGCCACCGCCACCGGGTTGGCGTAGAAATCCGAGCCGTCGATGGCGGCGTAGAGCTTGACCGCCTTGCGCTGGTTGATCTCGGCCATCGCCGGGATGCCGCCCTTGTCCTTCAGCCACTGGAACACCAGCCCCGCCAGGTACCAGGCGTAGGTGGGCGGGGTGTTGTACATGGAGTCGGCGTCGGCGTGGGTCTTGTAGTCGAACATGGTCGGGGTACCGTCCACCGGCTGGCCGATCAGATCGTCACGGACGATGCAGATGGTCAGGCCCGCGGGACCGATGTTCTTCTGCGCGCCGGCATAAATAACGCCGTACTTCGAGACGTCGACCGGCCGCGACAGGATGGTGGAGGAGAAATCGGCCACCAGCGGCTTGTCGCCCACCTCGGGGACGTAGTCGAACTCCACCCCCTCGATGGTCTCGTTGGGGGTGTAGTGGACGAAGGCGGCGTCCGCGGAGAGGTTGAGCTGTTCCTGTGACGGCGCAAAGGTGAACTTGCCCGACTCGGCGGAGGCGTCGAACGCGGTGTTGACCTCACAGTAGCGCTTCGCCTCCTTGATCGCCTTCTTGCCCCAGGAGCCGGTGAGCAGGTAGTCGGCCTTGCTGCCGCCGCGCAGCAGATTCATCGGCACCATGGCGAACTGGCTGGAGGCACCGCCCTGGAGGAACAGCACCTTGTAGTTGGCGGGGATCGCCATCAGCTCGCGCAGGTCGGCCTCGGCCTGCGCGGCGATGGACATGAACTCCTTGCCGCGGTGGCTCATCTCGGCGACGCACATGCCGGAGCCGTTCCAGTCCAGCATCTCCTCGCGAGCCTGCTCCAACACCTCGGCCGGCAGCATCGCCGGTCCCGCACTGAAATTGAACACTCGTGCCATGAATCGAACTCCGAAAGCCTTTGGTTGAAAAATCAGCCCGCGTTTACCGACACAACCGCGGACAACTCTTTGAAGTGGCGTTTCAAATGCAGAATCGAACCGCAGATTTACGCAGATGAACGCAGATCAAATACAAACAAGAAATCTGCGTTCATCTGCGTAAATCTGCGGTTAAATCTTCTCTTATTCCTCCACCTCGTCGTCGGTGGCGACCTCGTCGCCGCCGTCCAGTTCCTCGACGCGGGCGAGGCCGACCAGCTTCTCCTTCTTAGTGAGACTGATCAGCTTGACCCCCTGGGTGTTGCGGCTCGAGACCTTCACCTCGGCGCAGCGGGTGCGCACCAGGGTGCCGCCGTTGGTGATCAGCATCAGCTCATCCTCGTCGTTGACCAGCACCGCACCGACCACCGCACCGTTGCGCTCGCTGGTCTGGATCGAGATCACCCCCTGGCCGCCGCGGCCGCGCACCGGGTAGTCCGCCACCGGGGTGCGCTTGCCGTAGCCGTTCTCCGAGGCGGTGAGCACCATGCCCCCCTCCTCGGTCGCCTTGTCCAGCACGATCAGCGCGTTGACCTTCTGCTCCTCGGCCAGCCGCATGCCGCGCACGCCGGCCGCGGTGCGCCCCATGGCGCGAACGTCGTTCTCGTGGAAACGGATCACCTTGCCGGCGTCGGAGAAGAGCATCACCTCGCGCTCACCGTCGGTGAGCGCCACGTCCACCAGGGTGTCGTCGCCACGCAGATCGACGGCGATGATGCCGGCGGCCCGCTTGTTGGAGAAGGCGGGGAGCGGGGTCTTCTTCACCGTGCCGGAGCTGGTGGCGAAGAAGATATACCACCCCTCGGAGTACTCCTTGATCGGCAGCACCGCGTTGATCCGCTCCTCCTCCTCCAACGGCAGCAGGTTGACGATCGGCCGGCCACGGGCGGCACGGCTCGCCTGGGGGATCTCATAGACCTTCAGCCAGAAGACGCGGCCGCGGCTGGTGAAGCAGAGCAGGGTGTCGTGGGTGTTGGCGACGAACAGCTTGTCGACGAAGTCCTCCTCCTTGATCGCCGTGGCGCTCTTGCCCTTGCCGCCACGCCGCTGCGCCTGGTAGGCGTCGAGCGGCTGGCTCTTGGCGTAGCCGCCGTGGGAGAGGGTCACCACCACGTCCTCGGGGGTGATCAGATCCTCCAGGGTCAGGTCGAGGCGCGACTCGATGATCTCGGTGCGGCGGGCGTCGCCGAAGCGCTCCTTGATGTCGAGCAGCTCCTCGCGGATCACCTCCATCAGCCGCTCGTCGCTGGCGAGGATCTTCATCAGCTCGTCGATGGTGTCGAGCAGCTCCTTGTATTCGTCGACGATCCGATCCTGCTCCAGGCCGGTGAGGCGGTGCAGGCGCAGGTCGAGGATCGCCTGGGCCTGGGCCGGCGAGAGGCGATAGCCCTCCTCGCCCAGACCGAACTCGGCGGGCAGGTCGTCGGGACGCGAGGCGGTGGCGCCGGCCCGCTCCAGCAGGTCGGTGACCACGCCGGGGCGCCAGGCGCGGGAGATCAGCCCCTCCTTCGCCGCCGTCGGGTTGGGCGAGCGGCGGATCAGCTCGATCACCTCGTCGATGTTGGCCAGGGCCACTGCCAGCCCTTCCAGCACATGTCCCCGCTCGCGCGCCTTGCGCAGGAGGTAGACGGTGCGCCGGGTCACCACCTCGCGGCGATGGCGGATGAACGCCTCGAGGATCTCCTTCAGGTTGAGGATCTTCGGCCGCCCCTCCACCAGGGCCACCATGTTGATGCCGAAGACGTTCTGCAACTGGGTGTGGCGGTAGAGGTTGTTGAGCACCACCTCGGAGACCTCGCCGCGCTTCAGCTCCACCACCATGCGCATGCCATCCTTGTCGGACTCGTCGCGCAGCTCGGAGATCCCCTCCAGCTTCTTCTCCTTGACCAGCTCGGCGATCTTTTCCAGGAGATTCGCCTTGTTCACCTGGTAGGGGAGCTCGGTGACCACGATCGACTGGCGGCCGGTCTTGTCGTCGGTCTCGACGTGGGAGCGGGCGCGCAGGTAGATGCGGCCACGGCCGGTGTGGTAGGCCTCGTGGATGCCGGCGGCGCCGTTGATCACCGCGGCGGTGGGAAAATCGGGACCGGGGATGTACCCCATCAGGGCGTCGATGGAGATCGACGGATCGTCCACCACGGCGACGCAGGCGTCGATCACCTCGGTGAGGTTGTGCGGCGGGATGTTGGTGGCCATGCCCACCGCGATGCCGGCGGAGCCGTTGATCAGCAGGTTGGGCAGCTTGGTGGGGAAGACCGCGGGCTCATGCTCCGACTCGTCGTAGTTGGGGACGAAGTCGACGGTCTCCTTGTCGAGGTCGGCGAGCAGCTCGTGGGCGATGCGCGCCATGCGCACCTCGGTGTAACGCATCGCCGCGGGCGAATCACCGTCCACCGAGCCGAAGTTGCCCTGGCCGTCCACCAGCATGTAGCGCAGCGAGAAGGGCTGGGCCATGCGCACGATGGTGTCGTAGACCGCGGTGTCACCGTGGGGGTGGTACTTACCGATGACGTCGCCGACCACGCGGGCCGACTTCTTGTAGGCCTTGTTCCAGTCGTTGCCCAGCTCGCTCATGGCGTAGAGGACACGCCGGTGGACCGGTTTCAAACCGTCCCGCACGTCCGGGAGGGCGCGTCCCACGATCACGCTCATGGCGTAATCGAGATAGGACTGCTTCATTTCGTCGTCGAGATTGACGTGCAGCACTTCTTGAGCGAAATCAGCCATGGAATCAATGACTTCCGTTCTTTATGGTTGTACCGGCCCGGTTGCCGCCCGGAGGGGGTGCAACAAAGCCGTCATCATACCATATCCGGCTGATTCGCGGCAGCTTTCGGGGCGGGGACCCCAAGATGGTGTGGGTGGGGATCCGGGGTGCGGCGGGAATCAATGGATTGGTGGATTTCACCATGAAGAGCGGAAAGGGAACGAAGGGCAGCAAAGCCGAAGCGTCGATAAAACTCTGCTGCCGAACGGTCGATGGGATCATGGATACAGGGCCAAGGGATCGCCCACAATTCGCCCGACTCGGCCAGCCGGGTCACCGCGCGGTCTGCGGCGCCGTGGAACGGGGAGTCGCTGCGGTGGGCATAGACGAGAATATTGGTGTCAATGGCGATCACGGCCGGAGCCCGCTCCCCCGCGCTCACCGTAGGCGAGTTCGCGGATCCCCTCCCAACTCCGATCGCGAACCGCCTCGCCCAACCCCCGCCCGCCGAATGAGTGCTTGCGCAGTTTGATTCCCCCCTCCGGCGCCCGCCCCTGCTGCCGCAGGAGCAGCACCAGGGCCTCTTCCAACACCCGTCGCAGTGGCTGTCTACGTTCACTCGCCAGCGCCTTGGCGCGCGACAAGAGATCATCATCGATTTCAACCGTGGTCTTCATCCCGATCCCCGACACGCAATAACCCATATTTATGGGCTGAAGACTAGGCACCAATCCAGGACGGGTCAAC